>JBIKXN010000402.1:0-3782 GCA_044355765.1 Alphaproteobacteria bacterium | reverse complement strand
CTCCAGGGATATCGCCGCGCGCAGTTCGTAGCCGTCGAACAGGGCGGCGGACGCGTCGTGGTATCCGGCGTGGAAGGCGAGAGTGATCATCGACACATGGCTTTCCGATCGCCGTTCTTGCGCGCGGCACATTATCGCCCGCCCCGGCGGAGGGTCAAACCCGCGGGGCGCCTCGGCGGCGGCCGTCGCGCCCGCGGAACGGATCGGCGGCGGCGAAGCTGCGACTACTCCGCAGCCTGCGGAAGCGGCGGCGCGGCGGATCTCCAGCGCAGCACCGGGCTGCGCGCGGCGCGCGTCTCGTCGAGCCGGCGGCGCGGGGTCAGGCGCGGCGCGGCGCGGAAATGCGCCGTCTCGCCGGCCTTGGCGCGCGCCACCAGCGCGCGCATCGTCGCGACGAAGAGGTCGAGCGACTCCCTGGTCTCGGACTCCGTCGGCTCGATGAGCATCGCCCCATGGACGACCAGAGGGAAATACATCGTCATCGGGTGGTAGCCCTCGTCGATCATCGCCTTGGCGAAGTCGAGCGTGGTTACGCCGGTGTCCTTGAGGAAGCGGTCGTCGAACAGGCATTCATGCATGCACGGCCCCGCGAAGGCCGGCGTCATGACGTCCTGCAACCGCGCCATGACGTAGTTGGCGTTCAGCACCGCATCCTCGGAAGCCTGCCGGATCCCGTCCGCGCCATGGCTGAGCATGTAGGTCAGGGCGCGCACGAACATGCCCATCTGGCCGTGGAAGCCCTTGAGCCGGCCCAGCGAGCCCGGCGCCTCGCCCTCATGCTCGACCAGACGCAACCCATCCGGGCCATGCACGACGAAGGGCACGGGGACATGCGGCGCCAGACGCTGCGAGAACACCACCGGCCCGGAGCCGGGCCCGCCGCCGCCATGGGGCGTCGAGAAGGTCTTGTGCAGGTTGATATGCATCGCGTCGATGCCCAGATCCGCCGGTCGCACGCGCCCGGCGATCGCGTTGAAATTGGCGCCGTCGCAATAGAAATACCCGCCCGCTTCGCGCACCAGCCGCGCGATCTCGACGATCTGCGACTCGAAAAGGCCGCAGGTGTTGGGATTGGTGAGCATGATCGCCGCGACGTCCGGGCCGAGCTTCGCCTTGAGCGCCGCGACGTCGACCCGGCCGCCAGCGTCGGCGGGGATGGCGTCCACGTCGAAGCCGATCGCGGCGGCGGTCGCGGGATTCGTGCCATGCGCGGATTCGGGCACCAGCACGCGCTTGCGCGTCGCGGCCTCGCCACGCGCCTCGATTGCGGCGCGGATGGCGACCATGCCGCAATACTCGCCATGCGCGCCCGCGCCCGGCGACAACGCCACCGCCGGCATGCCGGTCAGCGTCTTCAGCCAATGCGCCAGTTCGTCCATCACCGCCAGCGCGCCCTGCACGGTCGAGAGGGGCTGCAGCGGATGCACGTCGGCGAAGCCCGGCAGGCGCGCCATCTTCTCGTTGAGCCGCGGGTTGTGCTTCATCGTGCAGGAGCCCAGCGGGTAGAGCCCGGCATCGATCGCGAAATTCTTCTGGCTCAGCCGCGTGAAGTGGCGGATCACCTGCGGCTCGGACAGGCCGGGCAACCCGATCGCGCCCTTGCGCTCCAACCCGCCCAGACGGCTGTCGACCCGAGGCGGCTCGGGAAGGTCGACGCCGCAGCGCCCTTCGACGCCCTGCTCGAAGATCAGCTTCTCGTCCATCACCAGGCCGCGATGGCCCGAGGCGGTGACGACCGCCGGCAATTCGGCCGCGGCGTCGGCATCGCGCGCGACGCGCCCCTGCGACTTGTCCATCACAGCACCTCCTCGAGCAGGGTCGCGAAGCGGTCCATCTCCGCCTCGGTGTTGGTTTCCGTGGCAGCGACGATCAGCAGATCGGCCATCTCGGGTCGATCCGGCCAGAGCCGCCCGCCGGGGACGCCGGCGATGACGCCGCGCGCCGCCAGTTCGTCGACCAGCCCCGCCGCCGGCACCGGAAGCCTGAGCGTGAATTCGTTGAAGAAGCTCTGGTTGAGCAGGCGCGTGCCGCGCACCCCGTGCAGCTTGCCGGCGAGGCGCACCGCCGCCGCGTGGTTCAGCGCGGCGAGCCGCCGGAACCCCACCTCGCCGAGCAGCGAGAGATGGATGGTGAATGCGAGCGCGCAGAGGCCCGAATTGGTGCAGATGTTCGACGTCGCCTTCTCGCGGCGGATATGCTGCTCGCGCGTCGACAGCGTAAGGACCCAACCGCGGCGACCATCGGCATCGATGGTCTCGCCGGTCAGGCGACCGGGCATCTGCCGCACGAATTTCTCGCGCGTCGCGAAGAGGCCGACATGCGGCCCGCCGAAATTGAGCGCGTTGCCGATCGACTGTCCCTCGCAGGCGACGATGTCGGCACCCATCTCGCCCGGCGAGGCGATGGCGCCGAGCGACACGACCTCGGTCACCACGGCGATCAGCAGGGCACCACGCGCCCGGCATGCCGCCGCGAGCGGGGCGAGATCGACGAGTTGCCCGAACACGCTCGGGTTCTGCACGACCACGCAGGACGTTTCGGCGTCGATCAGCGACGCCAGGTCCTCCGCCGCCACCGGCTGCGGCGCGGCAGCCATCGCGGTGAAGCCGCCGAACCGCGCCTGGGTCTCGACGACGGCGCGGTAATGCGGGTGCAGCCCGCCCGACAGGACCGCCTTGCCGCGTCGCGTCACCCGGTTGGCCATGACCACGGCCTCGACCGTCGCCGTGGCGCCGTCGTACATCGACGCGTTCGCGACCTCCATGCCGGTGATCATCGCCACCTGGGTCTGGAACTCGAACAGGTATTGCAGCGTGCCCTGGCTGACCTCCGGCTGATACGGCGTGTAGGAGGTCAGGAACTCGCCGCGCTGGATCAGGTGGTCGACGCTCGCCGGCACGTGGTGGCGGTAGGCCCCTGCGCCGATGAAGCTCGCCATGCATCCAGCAGGCCGGCTGCGCGCGGCGAGCGCCGCCATGTGCCGCTCGACCTCGAGTTCGCCCATCGTCCTCGACAGGCCGTGGATCGGGCCTTCCAGCCGCGCCGAAGCCGGCACGTCGCGGAACAGGGCATCGACGGAGGGCGCGCCGATCGTCGCCAGCATGGCGCCGCGGTCGTCCTCGGTGTGCGGGAGATAGCGCATCGGACCGCCCCCTCAGGACAGCGTGGCGAGATAGGCCTTGTAGCCGGCCTCATCCATCATCTCGGCCAGTTCGCCGGGAGCGGACAGGCGGATCCTCATGAACCAGCCGTCGCCCATCGGCGACTGGTTCACCAGGGCCGGGTTGTCCGGCAGGGCGTCGTTCACCGCGACGACCTCGCCCGAGACGGGCGCGTAGACCTCGCTCGCCGCCTTGACAGACTCGACCACCGCGGCGTCGCCGCCGCGCGTCACGCCGCGCCCGACGGCGGGCAGTTCGACGAAGACAACGTCGCCGAGCTGGCTCTGCGCGTAGTCGGTGATCCCGCAGGTACCGACATCGCCCTCGATGCGGACCCATTCATGTTCCTTGGTGAAGCGAAGCTCGGCCATCTGTCTCTCCCTGTCCCGGAAACCCGTCGTTCAACCCCTGTGATAGCGATGCGGCGCGAAGGGCATCGTCGCGACACGCGCCGGACGCGGCACGCCGCGTACGACCAGCCGCAGCGGCGTGCCGGGTGCCGCGAAGGCGGCCTCGACATAGCCCATGGCGATCGGACCGCCGACGCTGGGGCCGAAGCCGCCGGACGTGATCTCGCCGATGCGCCGACCGGTCACGTCGGTGATCTCGGTATGCTCGCGC
>JBIKXN010000046.1:0-12568 GCA_044355765.1 Alphaproteobacteria bacterium | reverse complement strand
AGACCAAGCGGCAGATCCTCGCCTATTCCGCGTCGCTGGTGCCGCTCGGCGTTCTGCCCAGCCTGCTGGGAGTGACCGGGCTCGTCTATGCGGCGACGTCCGTCGTGCTGGGTCTCGTCTTCCTGGCCGGCGCAATAGCCGTCTGGCGCGATCCGGGCGAACGTTCCGCCAAGGCGCTGTTCGGCTATTCGATCGTGTATCTCTTCCTGATCTACGCGCTGATCATGATCGATCGCGCGCCGGTCGCGTCGTGAGCGCGGTCGTGCTGGACGCCGAGGCCGAGCGCCGCCGCCGCGCCAAGAACGTCGCGGTCGCCCTGACCGTGGCGGGTTTCTGTCTTCTCTTCTTCGTGATCACCATCGTCCGCATGGGTATGCGATGAGCACCGTGTCTTCCCGGGCCAATGGCCGCGTCGCATTGTGCATCGTCGCTCTGGTGGCGACGATGGGAGCGATGTCCTTCGCGGCGGTGCCGCTCTACCGCTGGTTCTGCCAGGTCACCGGCTTCGGCGGGACCACGATGCGCGCCGAGCGCGCCCCGGACCGGATCGGCGATCTGAAGGTGACCGTCCGGTTCAACGCTGATGTCGGCGGCAACGACCTGCCCTGGCGCTTCGAGTCGCTGGAGCGCAAGGTCGTGCTGCGCGTCGGCGAGGAGCGGCTGGCCTTCTACCGGGCGACGAATATCGGCGACGCACCGGTGGTTGGCACCGCGACCTACAACGTGACCCCGCACAAGGCCGCTCCCTATTTCCACAAGATCGCCTGTTTCTGCTTCACCGAACAGGAACTGGCGCCAGGCGAGAGCCTCGACATGCCCGTGTCGTTCTTCGTCGATCCGGCGATCACCGACGATCCGAAGATGCGCGGCGTCGACACCATCACCTTGTCCTATACTTTCTTCCGTGCCCTTGACGCCAAGCCGGCGGCTGGGCGTACGGCGGCCGCCGGTCCGACGGCGGCGCCGGTCAATTGATCCGACGGAAACCACCCGGGACCAGCGAGCACGAGCGAGGGGAGACGAACATGGCAAGCAGCGGCCACGGCGCGGGAATGAAGGCGCCCTATCATCTGGTCGAACCGAGCCCCTGGCCGATCGTCGGTTCGGCGGCGGCGCTGGTGCTGTCCTTCGGCATGATCTCGTTCCTCCACCCCTCGGTGTTCGGGACCGGTCTCGAACCGCTGATGAAGGCGTTGGGGCCGTGGAAGATCCTGATCGGGATCGGCCTGGTGCTGTTCACGATGTTCGGCTGGTGGGGCGCGGTGGTGAAGGAGTCCGGGACTCCCGGGCTGCACAGCGCGGTGGTCAGGCTCGGCCTGCGCTACGGCATGTTCCTGTTCATCGCGTCCGAGGTGATGTTCTTCGTCGCCTTCTTCTGGTCGTTCTTCCATTTCGCGCTCTATCCCGAGCATACCGAGACCGGCCTGTGGCCACCCAAGGACGTGATCACGTTCAACGCCTGGGGGCTGCCCTTCCTCAACACAGTCATCCTGCTGACGTCCGGGACGACCGTGACCTGGGCGCATCACGCGCTGAAGGAAGGCAATCGCAGCGGCTTGATCTGGGGTCTGACCCTGACGGTCATCCTCGGCGTCGTGTTCACCGCGCTGCAGGCCTACGAGTACAGCCATGCCCCGTTCGGCTTCAAGGACGGGATCTATCCGTCGGTGTTCTTCATGGCCACCGGCTTCCACGGCTTCCACGTCATCGTCGGCACGATCTTCCTCGCGGTCTGCCTGGTGCGCGCGATCAAGAACCAGTTCACGCCGGACAAGCATTTCGGTTTCGAGGCCGCCGCCTGGTACTGGCATTTCGTCGACGTGGTGTGGCTCTTCCTCTTCGCCGTCATCTACTGGTGGTACGCCGCCGCGGTGACGATCGGCTGACGGCGGCGGCGCGGCGGCACGCAGAACGTCCTCCCGCGCCGCGCCGTCCCTATCCGGGCGCTGGCATCGGCCACGCCTCCGTCCCGCACCGGACCGCGGCGTCGGTGCGGCCGGGACCGATTTCCGGCCCTGGCCCTGGATAGGCGGCCTGCTGCGGCCCATCTTGGTTGCGATCGGGCGTCGCCCGACCCGGTCGGCCAGGACATTCGCTTCGTCCGGTCCTCCCGTCATCGCGCTTCCCGAGGATCTCTGCATGCACGCGCTGCTGCGCGATTTCCGTCCGCGGTTCTGGCCGAGCGTGATCGCCGGCTGCGGGATCGTCCTGCTCCTGTCGCTCGGTACGTGGCAGGTGGCGCGCCTGTTCGAGAAGCGGGCGATCAACGGGTTGCGCGCCGAGCGCCTGGCGATGGCCGAGGCGCCGCTGCCGTCCGTGCTGGCGGAGCCCTCCGCGTGGGAATTCCGCCGGGTCAGCGTTCGCGGGGCCCTGGAACACGCACGCGAACTGTACCTGCCCTGTCGCTCCCAACGCGGCAACGAAGGCACCTGCGTCCTCGTCGTCCTGCAGCGCGCCGAGGGGCTGCCGGTGCTCGTCAATCGCGGCTGGGTGCCGCCGTCGCGCAAGGATCCGGCCCGCCGTCCGGCGGCGCAGGTCTCCGGCGAAACGGAACTGCGCGCCGTGCTGCGTGTCGCGCAGCAGCGTACGCGCTTCATGCCGGACAACGATCCGGCCAAGAACGTCTGGTTCTTCTACGATCTGCCGGCAATGGGCCGCGCGCTGGGGGTCGAACGGCTCGCGCCGTTCTACCTGGAAGCGGCCGTGGATCCGCAGGCGCCGGACGGCGCCCCGCTCGGCGGCCAGACGCGGTTCCAGCTGCCGGACAACCATCTCGGCTACGCCTTCACATGGTTCGCCCTGGCGATCGCCCTCGCGGTCGTCTTCGTCCTGTCGCAGCGCCAGGAGCGCAAGCCATGACCGCCGCCTATGGCGAACTCGAACGCCGGTTCCGTCGCCTCGCGCTTCTGGGCGAGGCGGGCGGCATGCTGCAATGGGACATGGCCGCGGTGATGCCCGCGGGCGGCGCCGGCATCCGCGGAGCGCAGCTGGCCGAACTCAGATTGATCGCCCACGAAGCGCTCACCGACCCCCGGGTCGGCGAGTTGCTCGATCGCGCCGAGAGCGGCGAAGCCCAGGGGCTCGATTCGTGGGGACGCGCCAACCTGCGCGAGATGCGCCGCGCCTGGCGGCATGCGAGCGCGCTGCCGGGAGATCTCGTGGCCGCCCAGTCGCTGGCCGTCTCCGAATGCGAGATGCTCTGGCGCGGCGCGCGCGCAGCGAACGACTTCGCCGGACTGCGGCCAAAGCTGCAGGGTGTCCTCGATCTCGTCGTCGAGGCCGCGCGGATCAAGGCCGCCGCGTTCGGCGTCGATCCATACGACGCGCTGCTCGACGAATACGAGCCTGGCGCCAGCGCGGCCGCCATCGGCGCGATCTTCGCGGAACTGGCGGCGTTCCTGCCCGAGACCATCGCGCGGATCCTCGAGCGCCAGGCGCGGCTGCCCGCCATCCTGCCGTTGCACGGTCCGTTTCCCGCCGCGCGCCAGCGGGCGCTCGCCGAGACGCTGATGCGCGCGGTTGGCTTCGATTTCGCGCATGGCCGGCTCGACACCAGCCACCACCCCTTCTGTGGCGGCGTGCCCGAGGACGTGCGGATTACGACACGCTGGGACGAGGGCGACTTCACGCGCGGCCTGATGGGGGTGCTGCACGAGACCGGACACGCGATGTACGAACGCGGCCTGCCGGCGGACCGGCGCCTGCAGCCGTCCGGCGTGGCGCGCGGCATGACGCTGCACGAGAGCCAGTCCCTGCTGGTCGAGATGCAGGCGAGCCGCAGCCGCGAGTTCGTGTCGTTCCTGGCGCCGCTTGCCGCAGCGGCGTTCGACGGTTCAGGCCCGGCATGGCAGGTCGACAACCTCCATCGCGTCTATACCCGCGTGGCGCGCGGCCTGATCCGGGTCGACGCCGACGAGGCGACCTATCCGTGCCACGTCATCCTGCGTTTCCGGCTGGAGCGCGCGATGATCGCGGGCGACCTCTCGCTCGGCGACCTGCCGGCCGCCTGGAACGACGGCATGAAGGAACTGGTCGGGGTCGTGCCGCCGGACGATCGCGACGGCTGTCTGCAGGACATCCACTGGCCCGGCGGGGCCTGGGGGTACTTCCCCACCTACACGCTGGGCGCGTTGGCCGCCGCGCAGTTCTTCGAGGCGGCGACGCGCGCGGTGCCGGAGATCCCCGCCGCCTTGGCGCGCGGCGACTTCGCGCCGCTGATGGGCTGGGTCCGGCCGAACATCCACGCCAGGGCCTCGTCGCAGACGACAGACGAGATCATCGAGGCCGCGACGGGCCGCAAGCTCGGCGTCGAGGCCTTCCGCCGCCATCTCGAGCGGCGGTACCTGCCGGACTGAGATCTCAGCGTCCCAGGAACAGCGCCGCGCGCGCAGGCAACGCGACCTGGGCGGGTGCGCCGAGCGCGAGCAGATCTTCGCCGGCGCGGAACGGCGCATCGACCACGATCTCTTCGCCCGCGACGCGGATGGCATAGCGCACCATCGCGCCCAGGAATTCGCGATGCACGACGGTGCCGCTGAGGCTGCCCTCGCGCGCCGGACCCGGATCGAGGATCGCGTCCTGCGGACGGAAAACGAGCCGCGCGCCCGCTCCGAGGGTCGTGCCCTCGGGCACCGCGATCCGGGCGCCGCCAGCCGTCTCGAAGGCGCGTCCATCCGCGCTCGCGCGGCCTTCCAGCATGTTCGCGCTGCCGAGAAACCCGGCGACGAAGAGATTGGCCGGGCGCTCGTAGAGTTCCATCGGCGTGCCGACCTGCTGGACGACGCCGTCGTTCATCACCGCGATGCGGTCGCAGATCGTGTTCGCCTCTTCCTGGTCGTGGGTGACGAAGATCGTCGTGATGCCGAGGCGCTGCTGCAGGTCGCGCAGTTCGCGCCGGACCTGGACGCGCAGCTTGGCGTCGAGATTCGAGAGCGGCTCGTCGAGCAGCAGTACCTTGGGCTCGATCACGATCGTGCGTGCTACGGCCACACGCTGCTGTTGCCCGCCGGACAGCTGCGCCGGGCGGCGGTCCGCGAGCGCCGAGAGCCCCACGCGCTCCAGCGCCGCATCGACGCGGCGTTCGATTTCGGCCCGCGGCAAGCGCCGCTCCTCGAGGCCGAAGGCGACGTTGCGGCGCACCGTCATGTGCGGCCAGAGCGCGTAAGACTGGAACACCATCCCGACGTCGCGCTTCCACGGCGGCAGTGCGGAGATGTCGGCGCCACCGACCGCGATGCGTCCGCGATCCGGGCGCGCGAATCCGGCGATCGCTCGCAGCAGCGTGGTCTTGCCGCAGCCGGAAGGTCCGAGGAAAGCGAAGAACTCGCCGGGCTCGATCTCCAGGTCGACATCGCGCAGGACGCGATTGCTGCCGTAGGACAGGTCGACGCCGCGAATGGATACGCCCGCAGCGTTCATGCGGCTTCTCCCTTGATCCTCTGGTTGCGCTCGGCGAGCAGATGGGCGGCGAGCGTGCATATCGCCACCAGCAGCACCGCAATGACGCCCAGCGCGGCGCCCGGTCCGCGGCCTGCGGCAGACTGCATGAACACGTACAGGCCGTAGGCGAGCGGCGCGTCGGAGTTGCTCTGCACCAGCATCAGCGTCGCGGACAGCTCGACCGCCGCGGTGGAGAAGCTCGTCACGAAGCCGGCGAGTATCCCGCCGGTCATCAGCGGCACGACGATGCGGCGCAGCGTGCGCGCCTTGTCCGCGCCGAGATTCTCGGCGGCTTCCTCCAGCGAGGCGGAGATCTGCTGCAGCGCCGCGTGGCATGCCCGCAGCGCGTAGGGCAGGCGACGGATGGCGAGCGCGAGCACGATCATGATCCACAGGGTCGCCAGGGGTTGCCCGCCAGGCAATTGGACCCCGTAGAAGCAGCGCAGATAGCCGATGCCCAGCACCAGGCCGGGAATGGCCAGCGCCGCCATCGCGGTCCAGTCCAGCCATTGCCTCCCGATCAGTTTCGTGCGCAGCACCAGATAGGCGATCGCGGTGCCGATCACGACGTCGATCGCGCCAGCGAGGCTGGCATAGATCAGCGTGTTGCGGATGTAGACCGAGCTTTCGCCGAAGACCCGCGCGTAATGCGCCGTGGTGTAGGCGTCGGGCAGGGGCGCGAAGGACCAGATGGTCGCGAAGGAGAGCAGGAGCAGGCCGATATGCGGCGACAGCACGAGCAGCAGGATCAACGCAACGACGCCCCAGGCGACGAGGTTCTCGGCCGTCGACAGCCTGCGGCGCGCGAGCCCGCCGCCGCCGCGCTGGGTCGTCGCGTAGTCGCGCCCGCGCATCGCGACCGCCGAGAGCCACATCGCGGCGACCGACGCGACGACCAGCACGACCGAGATCACGTAGCCCATCGGATCGGCGATGCCGATCGACGTGACGCGTAGATAGGCCTGCGGCGCCAGCATGTCCTTGACGTTGAGCAGCAGCGGGGTCGCGAGGTCGTCGAAGACCTTCACGAAGACGAGCGAGGCGCCGGCCAGATAGCCGGGCATGGCGAGCGGAAAGACGATTCGGCGAAACAGGCGGAAGCCCGAACTGCCCAGATTCTGCGCCGCTTCCTCCATCGCGCGGTCGATGTTGCGCAGCGCCGCCGACAGGTTGATGAGGATGAAAGGGAAATAGTGGAGGGACTGGACGAAGATGACGCCGTTCAGCCCCTCCATGAACGGGACCTTGAAGCCGAGATGCTCGTCGAGCAGCAGGTTGACGCTACCGTTGCGGCCGAACAGCAACTGCATCGCCACGGCGCCGACGAAGGGCGGCATGATCAGCGGCAGGAAGCCCAGGGTCTGGACCAGCGCCGCGCCCCGGAAGTCGAAGCGCGTAGTCACGACTGCCAGCGGCAGCGCCAGCGCCGTCGCCCATACCACCGACATCGCCGACACATAGACCGAGTTCCAGAACGAGCGAACGAAGAGCTCGGTGCGGAAGAAGTCGGCGAAGTTGACGAGCGTGAACGCGCCCGTCCCCTTCTCGGTGAAGGCGACGTACATCACCGTTCCGACCGGCAGAACGAGGAAGACGGCCAGGAACGCCGCGATCAGCAGCGCGGCGGCGATCTGACCGGCGGAGGCGGATCTCACCGCGCGAGCTTGAGCGCCTCTTCGGCCTTCTGACGGGCCTGGGCGTAGCGCTCGCGACCGAACGCGGCCCATTGCTGTTCGAGTTCCGCCTGGCGCGCGCCCTTCTGGCTGCCGCCGGCGAAGGCGCCGCGGATCTCGGGCGATGCGGCCTGGGCAGCGGTGATCGGCATCGCCGCGATCAGGTCGCGGGCCTCGGCCGCGAGCCTGCGCGCCGCCGGATTGTCCCGGCGGGCGAGCGCGGCGTCGACCTCGTGCAGCGTCTTGGTCGCCGCCTTGAGCGCGTCGAGCTGGAACGAGATCAGCTGGTCGAACAGCGTGTCGACGGCAGCGGTCCTGCTTTCCGACAGATCGGCGTCGAAGGGCATCAGCTTGCCAAGCCGCGGATCGGTGAACGGGTTCGGGTAGTCGGCGGGCGCCTTGGCATAGACGGCCGGGTTGACCGGCAGGCGGCGGATGCTCGGCTCCAGCAGTACCTCCTGGCCGGCCGGCGAGAGCAGGAACTCCACGAAGGCTTCCGCCGCCGGGCGGTTCGGCGCGTTGGCGACGATCGCGACATTGGCCGGCACGATCGTGCTGACGCTCGGATAGACGAACTTGACGGGGAACCCGGAGGCCTGGGCCGAGAAGGCGAAGAAGTCGATGACGATGCCGACGCCGACCTGACCGGAATTGACGGCCTCGGGGACGCCGAAGCTGCGCTCGGTCACCTGGCGGAAATTCCCCGCCATCTCCTTGATCGTGCGCCAGCCCTTGTCCCAGCCTTCGCCCTGCAGGATCGCCTCGATGGTCAGATGCGTGGTGCCCGAGCGCGAGGGCGCCGCGATCGAGACATGGTCGTGGAAGACCGCCTTGGCCAGATCCTGCCACTCCTTGGGCTCGGGCAGGCGGTTGGCGCGCGCGTAGCGCTCGTTCCACATGATGCCGTAGCCCGATGCGGCGAAGCCGAAATAGAAGCCGTCGCGATCGTTGATCGGGTAGGCGCCGACCTTCTCCGGAATTCCGGTCGCCTTCGGCGCATAGCGCTGCAGCAGGGTCTTGCCCTTCAGCACCTCGAAGGCGTCGGGGGCGGAGGCCCAGAACAGGTCGACCTGGTTGTTGGCCCGGGTCTCCTCGAGGAACTTCACGCCGGCGTTGGTGTTTCGATTCTGCACTTCCAGCGACACGCCGGGAACGGCCTTCTCGAAGGCCCGCTTGATCGGGTCGGTGACGTCCTTGGCGAAGGACGTGACGACGGTCACCTTGCCGGTCTGCGCACGCGCCGCGTCGCCGACGGCGAAGAGCGCGAAGGCGGCGAAGGCGGCGGTAAGGGCGCGGCGCTGGATCATCTGGCGTCTCCCTGGGTTTGGCTCGTTCTTGATGCCCTGCAACGCCTGTAACATAGGTGTAACAGACGCTTTGTCGAGCGGGTCAGGCGGCGGTCAGCCCGGCATTCAGCTTGGGCACCTCGACCCGGACGCTTACATCGATGGGCGAACGGCAGGCCTGATTGACGCGAACGTCGCCGATCGCGCTGATCAGCATGAAGGCGTCGGGCGGCGACAGGCCGAGCCGTTCGCCGAGCAGCCCGATCATCTCGCGCACCGCGATCTCTGAAGCCTCCTCGTAGGTCGGCGCCGAGGCGGCCTGGATCAGCAGGTCCGGGGTCTCCATCCACGGCCACTCGCGTGCCGCGCCCTTGACGACCTGCAGCCTGAGATGGACGCGCGCGCCGATCTCGACGCCCGTACCGCAGACCTCGCCGTCGCCCATCGAGGCATGGACGTCTCCGACATAGAGATGCGCGCCGGTAACCCGGACCGGCAGATGCACCCGCGTTCCCGGCCTGATGCGGTTGTTGTCCATGTTGCCGCCATGGCGCCCGCAATAGGCGCTGCCGATCGGCGGGCCCGCGCTCGCGGTCGCCAGCACGCCGACCATCGGACGCACGGGGAAGCGCAGGCGATCGAAGGCGATCATGCCGTCCCGGACCTGCACGATCTTCGCCTCGGGCTGGTTGACGAGGTTCCGCACGAGGCCGAAATCCGGCTTCACGATCAGGAAGCCGTAATCGTCGAGCGCGATGTCGAGGATGTCGATCGCGAGCGCGTCGCCGGGCTCGGCGCCGCGCACGCGGATCGGTCCGGTCGCGGGGTTGGTCTTGGGAAAAGGATCGCGGAAGTCTGGGGCCGAGAGCATGACCTCGTCGGCCCGCTTCAGGCGACCGGTACGCGCGTCATGCGTCTCGACCATCACCTCCGCCGGGCCATCGACCTCGAGCAGCGGGGCGTCGGCGGCGTCGATCTTGTAGGAAACCTTGTCGCGGCCGAGTTGGTGCAGCTTCGGGTGTGGCATCGCGAACTCCATGCTGTGCGTCCAGAAGTCTAGCGTGGCATCCCTCCACGCCGGCAAGGGGCGTGCGCGCGGGGCCGCGCCGCGCGGTCGACATGCGCCTCGCCCGATGCGAGATTCGCCGGCGCGCAGGCAGAGGGGACCCGGCCGATGATCGTCGTCTACGAGGCGCGCAAGATCCTGACCATGAACCCGGCGCGTCCGGTCGCCACCCATGTCGCCGTGCGCGATGGGATCGTCCTCGGCGCCGGCACGCGCGAGGAGCTCGCTGGCTGGGGGCCGCACGTGCTGGACGACCGCTTTGCGGAAAAGGTGCTGATGCCTGGGCTGGTGGAGGGCCACAGCCACGCGTCTGAAGGCACCTTGTGGCGCCATGCCTATGTAGGGTTCTTCGACCGGCTCGATCCGGAGGGGCGGATCTGGCCGGGCGCGCCGTCGATCGACGCGGTGGTCGCGCGGCTCTGCGCGGCAGCGGCCGGGCTTCCCGACCCCGCGCATCCGGTGTCGGGCTGGGCGCTCGATCCGATCTATTTCGGCGGCCGACGCGTCGTGCGGCAGGACCTGGACCGGGTCTCGACGACCCGGCCGGTCGGGGTGATGCACGCCAGCGGCCATATCCTGAACGTCAACAGCAGGGCGCTGGAACTCGCCGGGATGCTGCGGACCGGGATCGATCATCCGGGCGTGCCGCTTGATGCCGACGGATTGCCGACCGGCGAGATGAAGGGACCCGACGCGATGACGCCGGTAGGACGCCATGTCGGTTTCGAACGCGATCTGCTGTCGGCCGACGAGGAGGGATTCCGGCGCTTCGGGCGGCTCTGCGCGCGCCGTGGCGTGACGACTGCCGCCGACCTCGCCAACCCGCTGCCTCCGGCGGCTGCCGACATGATGCTGCGCGTCGCTGGCGAGGAGAGTTACCCCGCGCGCATCGTGGCGCTGCGCCTCATGCGCGGGATCTCGCCGTCCGAGGTCGTCGCGCATGCCCTCGAACTGCGTGCACGCAGCATCGACCGTCTGCGGCTTGGCATGATCAAGGTCGTCGCGGACGGGTCGATCCAGGGCTTCTCGGCGCGGCTGCGCGCGCCCGGCTACTACAACGGCGCGCCCAACGGTTTGTGGTATGTCGCGCCCGAGGAACTGCGCGAGGTCTACGCGCGCGCGCTGGCGGCCGGCGTGCAGATCCACACCCACACGAATGGCGACCAGGCGACCGATCTTGCGCTCGACGCGCTGGAAGATGCCCTGCGCCAGCAGGCTTGGCACGACCACCGCTTCACGCTCCAGCATTGCCAGCTCGCCGACGCGGCGCAGTTCCGGCGCATGAAGGCGCTGGGCATGTGCGTGAACCTGTTTTCCAACCATCATTTCTACTGGGGCGACCAGCATTACGCGATTACCGTCGGTCCGGAACGGGCGGAGCGCATGAACGCCTGCGCCACCGCGTTGGCGGCCGGCGTTCCCTTCGCGATCCATTCCGATGCGCCGGTGACCCCGTTGGGACCGCTCTTCACGGCATGGTGCGCGGTCAACCGGCGAACGGCGAGCGGCCGCGTCCTTGGCGCCGCCGAGCGCATCGGCGTCGCCGACGCGCTGCGCGCGATCACGCTCGGCGCCGCCTGGACGCT
This sequence comes from Alphaproteobacteria bacterium, assembly GCA_044355765.1. Taxonomy (GTDB): domain Bacteria; phylum Pseudomonadota; class Alphaproteobacteria; order CACIAM-22H2; family CACIAM-22H2; genus CAIOSQ01. The sequence continues at coordinate 1,518 of JBIKXN010000046.1, read as the reverse complement.
GCGGCTTGACGGCGAGATCGGTTCGATCGAATGCGGCAAGCGCGCCGATTTCGCCGTGCTGGAGGACGATCCAGAGACGATCGGCGCTGAGAACCTGAAGGATGTCCGGATCTGGGGAACCGTGCTGGGCGGGCGGGTGCAGGAGGCGGCGGCGCTTTGAGCCCGCTGCCGGTCACGATCCTCGGCGGCTATCTGGGCGCTGGCAAGACAACGCTGGTAAACGCGCTGCTACGTCGCGCCGGCGGCCTGCGGCTCGCCGTCCTGGTCAATGATTTCGGCGCGCTGCCCATCGATGCCGACCTGATCGAGGGGCGCGAAGGCGACATGCTGACCATCGCGGGCGGCTGCATCTGCTGCAGCTACGGCAGCGACCTGGTCGGCGCGCTGCTCGACCTGGCGGCGCGTCGACCCGGACCCGACCACGTGCTGATCGAGACCAGCGGCGTGGCGTTGCCGGGCGCGGTGGCCCGTTCCCTCGGGCTGGTGGCAGGTCTGTCGCTCGACGGGATCGTCGTGCTCGCGGATGCCGAGACCCTGCCCGCGCGCGCCGCCGACCGCTATCTCGCCGATACCATCGCGCGCCAGATCGAGGCGGCAGACCTGCTTCTGCTCACCAAGCTCGACCTGCTGTCGCCCGAAGCGGCCGCGTCGCGTCGCGCATGGGCGTCCGACAACTGGCCGCAGACGCGCGTCGCCGAGGCCTCGCGCGGCGACGTGCCGCCCGACCTGGTGCTCGGGCTGAGCCGCGGCGACCGGCCGGTCGCGCCGATGGCGGCCCATCCGCTGCCCGGCTATGCGACGATGGTGATGGCGGTGGAGCAGCCGGTCGTGGATGTGCAGGCCTTCGCCGCCGCCTTGGCGCAGGCCAGCCCGCTGCTCCTGCGCGCCAAGGGTTTCGTCACCGGGGTCTCGGGCGCGCGTTTCGCGATCCAGGTGGTCGGCCGTCGTGCCGAGGTGTCGCCCGCCCCGGACGCCACCATGTCGCCGGATGCGCTGGTCTGCATCGGACTTGCGGGAATGCCGCGCGAGGCGGTGCTCGCGGCGCCGGGCTCCCTGGCCGCGCTGCGCGAGTTGGCCCCGGACATGTCCCGCCGCTGGCCCGCGCCGCCGCAGGATGATGCGCGCGGCGGCATCGCGTAGGATGACGTACGGTTGGCATTCTGGAGGGTTTCATGGTGGCGGTCGCGTATCAACTCCAGGGCCGGACGGCGCTCGTGACCGGCGGCGCCTCGGGCATCGGGCTCGCGCTGGTCATTCAGCTGGCGCGTGCCGGGGCCAGGGTCGCGATCAACCATCTGGCGGCCGATCCGCGCGGGCCCGAGCAGGTCGCCATGCTGCGCGCCCAGGGGCTGGACGTGATCGGCGCGCCCGGCGATGTCGGCGACGCGGCCTATTGCGAGCGCATGGTCGGCACGGCGATCCGCGACCTCGGACGGCTCGACTATCTGGCCTGCAACGCAGGGACGCCGGCGACGCGCACGACCATTCCCCCGACGGCGCTCGACCGGCTGACCGAGG
>JBIKXN010000255.1:0-5695 GCA_044355765.1 Alphaproteobacteria bacterium | reverse complement strand
CATCCGTATCGGCACCCAGGAAGGCGCGAAGCTCGTCTCCGGCGGCCAACTCCTCAACCGCGCCACGCCGGGCTTCTATCTCGCGCCCGCGCTGTTCACCGAGGCGACCAACGCGATGCGCATCAGCCGCGAGGAGATCTTCGGACCGGTGGCATCCGTGATCCGCGCCAGGTCCTACGACGAGGCGCTGGCCATCGCCAACGACACCGAATACGGCCTCTCCGCCGGCATCTGCACGACCAGCCTGAAACATGCGTCGCATTTCAAGCGCAACGCCGAGGCCGGCATGGTCATGGTCAACCTGCCGACCGCGGGCGTCGACTATCACGTGCCCTTCGGCGGCCGTAAGGCGTCGTCCTACGGCCCGCGCGAACAGGGCCGCTACGCCGCCGAGTTCTTCACCCAGGTCAAGACCAGCTACATCCTGGCCTGAAAGACCGGGGACGGAGTGAGCTACCCCGGTTGTCCTCAGAAGACCGCGTGCTCTCCGAGCCCGGCCACGGTGTCGCCGCGCAGGATCGCTGTGTAATGGTCGCGCAGCGTGCGTGACCCGAAGGACGGCGTCGCGGCGGCGTCGTAACGGCCGGCGGCCGCATCCCAGACCAGCATCGACTCGGTCGCGTAGTAATAGCCGATCCGCGCGAACTCGGCCTTGGCCCGCATCGCCGGCACGACGCGTGCCGCGGCTGCCAGCGTGGCGGCGATGCCGGCGATCAGGCCAGGAGGAACGCGCCGGATGCGTGGAGCGCGCCCGAGCAGGTCGAAGAGCAACTCCGCCTGCGCGATCGGCGTGATCGCGTCGCCGGGCCCGCCGATCGGCAGGATGCGGTCCTGCCGCGCCGGGTCGCGGAGGCAATCGGCGAGGAACGCCGCCAGATCGTCGTCGGCGATCGGCTTGCAGGCGGTGAGGCGGCCATCACCGAAGACAAGGAAGGGCTTGCCGGCGCGCACGCGGGCGACCTGGCCGGAGAGCGACTTGAACAGCGCCGTCGGCCGCACGATCGTCCAGCGCAGACCGCTCGCACGCAGTTCGGCCTCGAAGGCCAGCTTGGCGTGCTGGAACGCCAGCCTCGGCTTCTGGACGCAGATCGCCGACAGCAGCACCATATGCGCGGCCCCCGCCTGCCGGGCGGCGTCGAGCAGATGGCTCTGCGCACGGTGCTCGACCGCCCATGCGTCGTCGGGAGCGCCGTTGCGCGTGGCAAGGCACGAAACCACGGCGTCGACGCGCCGGCCGCGCAGCGCCGCCGCGAGCGAGCCAGGACGCGTCAGATCGGCCTCGATCGCCTCCGTGCCGCGGGGCAAAGCGGCACTCGCCCCGCCCCCGGGACGCAGCACGCATGCCACCGCATGGCCGCGGTCGAGCAACCCCGACAGGGTCGCGCGGCCGACGGTCCCGGTGGCGCCCGCGAGCAGGACATTCAGTGGCGCGGCGTTCATGCGCGGAGCCTATCACGCTCGGCCACGTCGTCGCGGTGGACCGCGACCGCGCAGCGCTGCGCCTCAGATCCAGCGCCGTACGCGCCTTGTGTAATCCACATACGACGCGCCGAAGATGGCCTGCAGCGCCCGCTCCTCGGGGAGGATCTGGAAGCGCGTGAGGTAGGCGCAGAACCCGCCGACCAGCGCCACGCCCGGAATGCTTCCCCACCACAGCGCGCCCCCGAGCAGCACCAGCGCCATCCCGAGATACATGGGGTTCCGGGTCCAGCGATACACGCCGGCCTCGACCAATGCGGACGCCCTTTCGGGCGCAAGCGGATCGACCGTGGTCCCGGTCCGCCGGAACTGGACGACGCCGGCCAGCGCCACGCCGACGCCCGCCACGATGGCCGCGAGGGCCAATGCGCCGCTGGCCACGAATGGCAGGTTGCCGGACGGCAGCCAGCCACCAGCCCCGAACACCGCGAGCGCGAACAGGATCAGCACAGCCAGCGGCGGAATCTTCAGTTCGAGAAACCGCATCGCCATGCCCCTGACCACCCATGTCACCGTGCGGCCGACATCGATCCGGATCGCGTCCGGTCGCGAAGCCGCAGCCTCACCCCGCTGGCGCCTCTCCGCCCTTGCCGCCATGGGCCACGGACCAGGCGGCCGGCGATTCCAGGAATTTGCGGACCTCGATCAGCGTCGCCGCGTCGAAGGCGCCGTCGGCCTCCGCGGCGGCGAGCACGTCCCACCAGGTGCACAGCGCGTGGAGCTTCACGCCGTTCTCGGCCAGCACGCGCGTGCTCTCCGGGAAGATGCCGTAGTGGAAGACGACGAAGCAGTGCTTCACCTCGCAGCCCGCGTCGCGAAGCCCATTGACGAAATGCATCTTGGACTTGCCGTCGGTCGCCAGATCCTCGACCAGCAGCACGCGCTGGCCGGGCTGGACATTGCCTTCGATCAGCGCGTTGCGGCCGAAGCCCTTGGGCTTCTTGCGCACATAGAGCATCGGCAGCCCCATCCGGTCGGCGATCCAGGCCGCGTAGGGGATGCCGGCCGTCTCGCCGCCCGCCACCGCGTCGAAGATCTCGACCCCGGCGTCGCGCGCCAGCTGCTCCATCGCCATGGCGAGGAGCTGGCTGCGGGCGCGCGGGAAGCTGATCAGGCGGCGGCAATCGGTATAAGTCGGCGAGGCCCAGCCGGATGTGAAGATGAAGGGCTTTTCGGCGTTGATCAGGACGGATTTCGTCTCGATCAGGATGCGCGCGGCGATGCGGGCGATCTCGTCCTGGGTCATGGCGCTGCGACTCCGTCCGGGGTGACTGGCGTGGCTGATTAGGGGGCCGCGGGCCGGCGCGCAATCGCTTCGACGAGGGCGATGCGGTCTTCGGCCAGGTTGCGGGGGATGTTGGCGGCGCCCGCGGCGTTGCGCGCGCCCAGCAGCCGCGCCACCGTCGCCACGCCCGCCGGCGCCGGCGCGCCATAGCGCTTCGCGGCCCAGTTCCGCGCCGTCTCGGTCATGTCCGACCATTGCTCGACCACGAAGCCCGCGCGTTCCATCGCCGCGCGGAACGCGACCGGGGTCGCGAGATGGCTCATCGAGTTCTCGGAAGCCCAGGGCGTCGGATAGATCACGTCGCCGCCCGGTCCCTGCAATATGTCGTAGAGCGCCAGCCGACCGCCGGGCACCAGGACCCGGAAGAGCTCGGCGAAGAACCGGTCCTTGTCCGCGATGTTCATCTGCACATGCTGGGTCCAGACGACATCGAAGCTGCGATCGGGAAAAGGCAGCGCCAGCGCGTCCGCGGTCTCGAATCGCACGCGTGCCGCAAGCCCGGTGCGCCGGCTCAGCTCGTTGGCGAGCCGCACATAGGCCGCGGTCAGATCGACGCCGGTCACTTCGACCGCGGCGAGGCTGGCGAGGCGTCGCGCCGGGCCGCCGATCCCGCTGCCGACATCGAGCACGCGCGCGCCGTCCGGCAGCGCCAGCCGGCGCGCGAGCGACAGCGTGGCCTCGCGGCCGCGCACGTGGAACTCGTCGAGCCCGGCGAGGTCGTCGACGCTCAGCCGGTCGACATCCTTGCCGGCCTCGCGCAGCAATTCGAGCGCCCGCGCGACCAGATCCTGGCCGCCGTCGTAATGGCGGATCAGCGCGTCGTCGCTCATCGCGACAGGCTCCGTTCCAGAACCAGCGCGACATGCACGGCCTCGCGCGCCGCCCCGTCCCGGATCTGCGCGCGGCAGGACGTCCCGTCGGCAACCAGGAGCGTGTCCGGCGCCGCCGCGCGCATGGCCGGCAGCAGCGCCAGCTCGCCCATCGCCAGCGACAGGTCGCGATGCTCGGCCTCGTAGCCGAAGCTGCCCGCCATCCCGCAGCAGCCCGCGGCCACGGTTCCGACCTCCAGCCCGGGCACCAGCCGCAGCGCCGCCTCGACGGCCCCCATCGCCCCGAATGCCTTCTGGTGGCAGTGGCCATGCAGCAGCGCGCTCTTCTGCGGCAGCGGCGCGAAGGCCGTGGCGTCGATCCGGCCGGCGCGATGGGCGGCGACCAGGAACTCCTCGAACAGCATCGTCCGCGCGCCGATGCTGCGGGCCTCCTCGCCGGGGATCACCGCGGCGAGTTCGTCCTTGAGCGTGAACAGGCAGGACGGTTCGAGGCCGATGATCGGCAGCCCCGCGCGGGCATGCGGCAGCAACGTGTCGATCAGGCGACGCTGCTCGGCGCGCGCCGCCTCGACCAGCCCTTCGGACAGCCATGTCCTGCCGCAGCAGAGCGGCCGGTCGGCGGTCGCGACGGAAACCCCGATGCCCAGCTTCGCGAACACGGCCAGCGCGGCGCGCGCATTCCCGGGCTCGAACCAGCGCGTGAAGCTGTCGACGAACAGGATCGCCTCGGGCGCGGCCCGCGCCGGCGGATCGATGAAGGGATCGCGGCTCCATTCGGGCAGCTTGCGCGAAGCGGCGATCCCCAGCCAACGCTCGCCAAGCCGCGCCAGCGCCGGGATCCGGTTGCGCAGATTGGCGAGCGGGGCGAGCCGCGACGCCCAGGGCGCCCAGCGCGGCAGGCTCGCGATCAGTCGGCCGCGGCGGGAGACGCCCCGCCGCTTCGCCCGCGCCGCGTCGGCCTCGATCTTCATGCGCGCCATGTCGACGCCGGTGGGGCATTCGCGCCGGCAGGCCTTGCAGCCGACGCAGAGTTCCATCGCCGCCGCGACCTCGTCCGAGGCCAGCCCCGCCGCCCCCAGCTGCCCCGACAGCGCGAGGCGCAGCGTATTGGCGCGGCCGCGCACGACATGCGCTTCGTCGCGGGTGACGCGATAGCTCGGGCACATCGTGCCGGCGTCGAATTTGCGGCACTCGCCGTTGTTGTTGCACATCTCCGTGGCACCCGGCAGGCCGCCCCAGGCGGACCAGTCCAGCGCGGTCTCCACGGGCGGCGTCGCGTAGCCCTCGGGGAAGCGCATCAGCCGCCGGTTGTCCATGCGCGGCGGCCGCACGATCTTTCCCGGATTGAAGATCCCCTCGGGATCGAAACTGTCCTTGATCGCCTCGAAGGCGCGCACGATCGGCGCGCCATACATGGGCTCGTGGAATTCGGAGCGCACGAGGCCGTCACCGTGCTCGCCCGAATGGGCACCCTTGTAGCGGCGCACCAGCTCGAACGCCTCTTCGGCGATGGCACGCATCTTGTGCGCGCCATCGACCTTGAGATTGACGATCGGCCGCACATGCAGCGTGCCGACCGACGCATGCGCGTACCACGTGCCGCGCGTACCGTGCCGGCGGAAGATCGCGTCGACCTCGCGCGTATAGGCGGCGAGATCCTCGAGCGGAACGGCGCAATCCTCGATGAAGGAGACCGGCTTCCCGTCGCCCTTCATCGACATCATGATGTTGAGACCGGCCTTGCGGACCTCCCAGATCTCCGACTGGAAGCGCGGCTCGGTCGCCTCGACGATGCTGCCCGGGAAGCCCAGATCCGCCATCAGCTCGACCAGCCGCTTCAGCTTGGCCAGTTGCGGATCGAGTTCGTCGCCGGCGAACTCGACCAGCAGGATCGCCTCGGGTTCGCCGCGCACGAAACGATCCACGATCGGCCTGAACAGCGCGATCTCGCGCGAGAGCTCGATCATCGTGCGGTCGACAAGTTCGACCGCGTCGGGATCCAGCCGCACGATATGCTGCGTGGCGTCCATCGCCGCGAAGAAGCTGGGGAAATGGACGACCCCCAGGACCTTGGCGCGCGGGATCGGGGCGAGGTCGAGCT
>JBIKXN010000190.1:0-6865 GCA_044355765.1 Alphaproteobacteria bacterium | reverse complement strand
AAGAATCCAAGCGTGCCCTCGGACCCGACCAGCAGCTTCGCCATGTTATGGCCGGGCTCGGCCCGCCCCAGACCGGGCACGACATGCGGGCCGATCATGTCCAGATTGTAGCCGCCGACGCGGCGCAGCAGCTTGGGCCAGCGATCGGAAGCAAGTTCGTCCGCGACGCCGCCGACGATCCGGCGCGCATCCTCGATGGCCCGGCGATAGCGCGCCTGCAGCGGCGCGCCGGCGAGCTCGGCCGGCGCCTCGCCGAACTGCGCGCTCGACCCGTCGGCGAAGGCCATGTCGATGGCGCGCACGTTGTGGACCATGTTGCCGTAGCGGATCGAGCGCGAGCCGCAGGAATTGTTCCCCGCCATCCCGCCGATCGTGGCGCGGCTGCCGGTCGAGATATCGACCGGGAACCAAAGGCCCTTGGCCTTCAGTTGCGCGTTGAGCGCGTCGAGCGTGATCCCCGGCTCGACCCAGCAGCGGCGGTTGGCGGCGTCGAACGACAGCATGCGCCGCAGATGCTTCGAGGTGTCGACGACCAGACAACGCCCGACCGTCTGCCCGCATTGCGAGGTGCCGCCGCCGCGCGGCAGGACGGGCACGCCCTCCTCGCGGGCGATCGCGATGGTCGCGAAGATGTCGTCGACATGCGCAGGAACGACAACGCCAAGCGGCTCGATCTGATAGATCGAAGCATCCGTCGCATAGCGCCCGCGGCTCGCGGCGTCGAACAGCACCTCGCCGCGCAATTCCTTCACCAGACGCTGCGCCAGGCGCGCATCGCCTGGCCGGACATGCGTGCCGCGCGCCGGAACCGGCTGCGTGCCGTAGACCGAGGCCGGGGCCTCGTCCGTTCCCAGCGGCGGCATGGGTCAGCGGAACCGGACCGAGACGCTCGCCGGTCCCGTCGGCAGGCCCTCGTAGCGCGCGGTGAAGACCCGCCCCGCCGCGGGCGCCGCGGGGCGTCCGAAAGAGCCGAGGCTGATCATGTCGCCCGGCTTGAGGCTCTCGCCGCGCCGCTTGAGTTCGTCGGCGAGGAAGACAACGGCGTTCAGCGGATGACCGAGGATCGCGGCACCCGGCGCCGCCGACAATTCCTTGCCCTCGTCGTCGGTGAGCGTCACGCGCATGGACGCCAGCGCCGCCACGAAGGCATCGTCGCCGCGCATCGCGATCGGCCGGCCGATCACGCCGCGGCGCGCACCGACATTGATCGCGACGATCACGGGGCCCGTCAGCTTCTGGCCCTCGGCCACCACCAGCCCCGGCAGTTCGATGAAGGGATGCAGCGCGCGCAGGCTCTTCGCGACCTCGGCCGGGCTGCGCGCGGCGTTGACCGCGGCGTCGCCGACGACCGCGATCATGTCGGCCTCCACCATCGGGCGCGCGGCGTAGCCGGGACGCAATGTCGCGCCGTCCTGCAGGATCATGCCGGACAGCAAGCGGCCGACGACCGGGCTCGACACGCCCAGCGCCTGCTGCACCTGCGGCGACGTCAATCCGACCTTCCAGCCTACCGGACGGCCCTCGGCGGCACGCAGCTTGGCGACCAGGGCGCGCTGCACGCACAGCGCCTCCTCGGCACCGAGCCCTTCGCCCGGGCTGGGAGCCGGCTGGCGCGTCTCCCAGGACTTGAGGAAGGTCGCGACATGGTCGACCGGGCCGCAAGGACCGGCCTGTGCCGCGACGGTGGACGCGGCGAGCGCCGCGGCTAAGCTGGCGGCGAAGACATGGGCGCGCATGGGGGCCTCCTGGGCGGATGGTTCTCCGGCGCGCGAGTATAGCGGCCCGCGCGCGGCCGAGTCAGCGAGGCGACGACGATGGGCGACACGACACGCGGCAATCTTCCGGCGCGGCGCGCGGGCCGGCATTTCCTGCAGATCCCCGGCCCCACCAACGTGCCCGACCGCGTCCTGCGCGCGATGGACATGCCGACGATCGACCACCGCGGGCCCGAGTTCCAGGCGCTGGGGCGCGAGGTCCTCGGGGGACTACGCGAGGTCTTCCAGACCACTGGTCCGGTCGTCGTCTATCCGGCCTCGGGTACCGGCGCCTGGGAAGCGGCGCTCGTGAACACGCTCTCGCCAGGCGATCGCGTACTGATGTTCGAGACCGGTCATTTCGCCACGCTCTGGCGCGAACTGGCGACGCGTCTCGGTCTCGAGATCGAGTTCGTGCCCGGCGACTGGCGCAACGGCGTCGATCCTGCGGCCGCGGAGGCCTTGCTGCGTGCAGATGCCGGTCAGCGGATCCGGGCGGTCTGCGCCGTCCACAACGAGACCTCGACCGGGGTCGTCAGCGACATCCCGGCGCTGCGCCGCGCCATCGACGCCGCCGCGCATCCCGCGCTGCTGCTCGTCGACACGATCTCCTCGCTCGGGTCGATCGACTATCGGCATGACGCATGGGGCGTCGACGTCACCGTGGGCGGCTCGCAGAAGGGGCTGATGCTGCCGCCCGGCCTGTCCTTCAACGCCGTCGGACCGAAGGCGCTCGCCGCGGCCAAGACGGCGCGCATGCCGCGGTCCTACTGGGACTGGGGCGCGATGCTCGTGCCAAACGCCAGCGGCTTCTTCCCGTATACGCCGGCGACGAACCTGCTTTACGGCCTGCGCGAGGCGATCGCCATGCTGCGCGAGGAAGGTCTAGGCGCGGTCTTCGCGCGTCACGCCCGCCATGCCGCGGCGACGCGCGCCGCGGTCGAGGCCTGGGGGCTCGAGATCCTCGCCCGCGACCCGGCGGAACGCTCCAACGCGCTGACCGCCGTCCTCATGCCCGAGGGACATGACGCGGACCGTCTGCGCGCGATCATCCTCGAGGGCTGGGACATGTCGCTCGGCCAGGGCCTGGGGCGGATGAAAGGCCGGATCTTCCGCATCGGCCATCTCGGCGATCTCAACGACCTGATGCTGGCCGGCACGCTGGCGGGTGTCGAACTGGGGCTGGAGCGCGCGGGCGTTCCCTTCCGGCGCGGCGGCGTCCAGGCGGCGCTGGCGACACTCGTGCGGCCCTGACCAAGGGACCGAGGCTCAGAGATCGCGGTCCATCACCGTGATCCGCTCGCCGCGATAGTCGCGGGTCTCCCGCGCCTGCCAGCCCAGCCCGGCATAGAGCGCCGGTACCGAGGCGGTGAAGAGATAAAGCCGCGCGAAACCCAGCCGGCGCGCCGCATCCTCGCCCGCGCGCACCAGCAGGCCGGCGATCCCGCGCCGCCGCGCCTCGGGCCGCACATAGACGCTGGCCAGCCAGGGATTGCGCGGATCGCCCTCGATGTCGTCGCGCATCAGGCTCGCCGTCCCCGCCGGATTGCCCACGGCATCGAGCGCGAGAAAGGTCACCGGCAGGCGCGTCGTGTCGAGCCCGGCACGCACGCGGTCGACCCGCATCGCCAGGGTCTGCTCCGGGGCCAGGTGCCCCCACTCGGCGAAGCCCCAGGCGGCGACGAGTTCGACGCAATCCGGCCGCTCGGCCAAGGGCACGACACGGCAGGGCAGCACGGGAGGAGGCGGCATGTCGGACGACCTGTCGATGGCGGCACCTTCCGGCCAGGACGGCCGGAACGACGTTTGCAGGATAGCCGCTTCGCGCGTCGACCGGAATTCGGCGGGCGGCAGGCCGCGCGGTGCCGGCTCAGTTCAGCCCTTTGGCGCCGATCGACTTTCGCAGCGACGCCGCGGCGCGGGCGACGCCGTCGAGATGCGGGTTGATGCGCAGGGCGATGTCGAAGGCCGCGAGCGCCTCGCGGGGACGGTCCTGGCGCAGGCAGATCTGCCCCAGTCCGGCCGCGGCACCAAAATGACGCGGCTCCAGTTCCAGCGTCCGCGCGATGTCCTCCAGGCTTTCCGCGTCGCGCCCCTCGACGAAGGCGAGCACCGCGCGCTTGTTCCACGCCTCCGCCCAGTCGGGCGCCGCCGCGACGAGCCCATCGAGCAGGGTCCGCGCCTGCGGATGCTGGGCCTCCGCGAGCGCCCTGCTCGCCTCCGCCATCGCCGCGTCGAGCGTCGCATCGGCGTGGTTGGTCCACAGCGCCCAGATCAGCGTCTCGATCTCGCCGGCCCGCGCGCGCGAAGACGTCCTGGCGAGATCCGAGAACAGCCGGGCGAGGCGCCGCTCGCCTGAGGCGCGCTCCGTCGCCGGGTCGAGTACGGCCGCAAGCGCGGCGTCGATGGCGAGGTCCATCCGGCCGCCGCGCGGCATGCGCGGCGTCATTGGCGGGGCTCCGAGCCTGGCCGCACGCCGCCCGCGCGAAGCCTAGACACCGAGATCCTCGGCATAGGCGAACAGCGCCGGCATCCCGCCGGTATGGACGAAGACGACGGTCTGGTCCTTGCCGATCCGCCCGGCGCGGATATGCGCGACGAGCCCGGCCATCGCCTTGCCGGTATAGACGGGGTCCAGGATCAGCCCCTCGGTCGAGGCCGCCAGACGCAGCGCCGCGCGGCATTCCGGCGTGACGATCCCGTATTTCGGGCCGACGAAGCCGTCGTCGTTCTCGACGTCGCCTGGCTGGATCCCGGCCTCGATGCCGAGATGCCGGGCGGCGGCGTTGGCGATCCGCGCGATGTCGGTTCCGCGATCCTCGTCCCAGCGCACCGGGCTGATGCCCATCACGCGGGTCGGCAGACCAAGCAGACGCGCGCCCAGCAGCAGGCCGGCAGGGGTCATGTTGGCGCCCGAAAGATAGATCGCGTCGGCTCCGATCCCGCGCGCGGCGAGCTGGGCATCGAGTTCGGCCATGGCCGCGACATAGCCGACCGTCGAGATCGAGAGCGTATCCATGCCGAAGGGCGAGACCAGGAAGGGCTTGCGTCCGGCCGCGCGCAGCGCCTCCGTCCGCGCCTCGAGCAGAGGCGGCAGGCGCTGGATATCGTCGATTTCGACCACCGTGACATCCGCGCCCATCAGCCGGTCCAGCAGCAGATTGCCCTGCGAAGCCGGCCCCTTCACGCCATGGACCAGGATCAGTTCGACGCGCAGGCCGAACCGGCACGCCGCCGCCGTGATCTGGCGGCACCAGTTCGACTGCGTGTAGGCGCCGGCGACGATCGTGTCGCAGCCCGATGCGAGGATCCGCGGGAAGAGGAATTCGAGCTGCCGCGCCTTGTTGCCGCCGAAGGCAAGACCGGTCATGTCGTCGCGCTTGACCAGGATCCGCGGCCCGCCCAGCGCGCGCGTCAGGTTGGGACAGTCCTCCAACGGCGTCGGCAGGCAGGCGAGGCGGACACGCGGCAACTGGGCGATACGTGCCTCGAGATCGGCGCGGCTGAGCTTGGGCGTGGTCATGGCGATGCGTCTCTCCTGGCGATGCCGATCATCCGCAGTCGGCGGGCAGGCGGCTCCACCCTGCCCGGGCGCGCACCGCATCGATCACCTCCTGGTGGCGCCAGCCATCGGCGAGGGTGAAGAAGGGCGCATGCGGTCTGCCCTCAATCGCCGCGACGAAGTCTCGGGCGAGCGCGTTCCAGGCGCGGGCGGGGACGATCCAGCTTTCGTGCCAATGCGCCTGCGCATCGACGCGCGGCAGGGCGGCCAGTATGTCCGGACGCATCGGCACGACCGAGAAGCCCTCCTCGCCCTCGCGCCAGAGATGGACGTCGCCCTGGCAGTAGGCCTGATCGACATGGACCGTCCCGGTCCTGCCGTAGAAGGCGACATAGTCCTGGTGCTTGCCCTTGCGCAGGCAGGAATGACGGAATGTCGCGCTGACCGCGTCCTCGGGATCGGCACCAGATGCGCCGATGCGTGCGAGGACGGTATACGACCAGTCGCTGTCGACCTCGCCCCACGACGCCGCGCGTGCCTGCTCGACCGGAACCAGCGCGCGCGTCCAGTCGCGGAAATCATGCGGGAACGGAACGATCGGCGCGCGCTTCAGGTCGTTGCGCGTCTCGCCCGCGACGGCCAGGGTCTCGCCGCGGCACACGCTCTCGGCGATCGCGAGCTTGTGGGTGAAGTTGTTGTTCAGACGCCCACCCCCGTCAGCGAGCCGGTGCGGCCATCCATAAGGCAGCCGCTCGTGCCAGTGGTAGTGCGAGACGAACTCGACCTCGAGCAACTCGCCAATCGCCCCCTCTGCGATCAACGCGCGCGCCAGCAACGCCGAGGGCTGGTAGTTCGATGTCGCCGCATAGGCGCTGCATACGCCGGCCTTGCGCACCGCGGCCCATAGCCGCCGCGCTTCGGCCGCGGTCGGCGCGAAGGGCTTGTCGACATAGAGATGCGCGCGCCGCTCGAGCGCGGCATCGATGATCGCGGCATGCGTGTCGCCGGGCGTGGCGACGGCGACGATATCCGGCGCGAGATCGGCGAGCGCACGGCGCCAGTCGGTGCTGGCGACCGCGATGCCGAGCCTGGCGGCCAGCGTCTCGACCACCGCCGCGGTGCGGCTCGCGATGCCGACGACCTCGACGCCGGCCTGCTGCAGCGCCATCGCGTGGCCCTCGCCCGCCGATCCCGCACCGACCACCAGCGCGCGCAATCCCATGGCCTTCTCCCTGTCTGCGATATCCGTCACTGCGTGCCGCGAAGACCGAGGATCGCGCGCGCCTCCGCCGGCGTCGCGACTTCGGCACCGAGCAGGCGCACGAGCCGCACAGCCTTCTCGACGAGCTGGGCGTTGCTGCCGAATACACCCTTCTCGACGTAGAGATTGTCTTCAAGTCCGACGCGCACATGGCCGCCCAGCAGGACCGCCTGCGCCGCCATGGGATATTCCATCCGGCCGATACCGAACGCCGCCCAATGCGCGCCGGGCGGCAGCAGGCTCTTCATGTGCATCATTGTCTCCGGCGTCTGCGGCGCGCCCCAGGCTACGCCGAGCACGATCTGGAAGAGCGGCGGGCGGTCGACGAAGCCGGTGTCGACGAGCTCC
>JBIKXN010000401.1:0-3793 GCA_044355765.1 Alphaproteobacteria bacterium | reverse complement strand
CGGATCCGAGACGATGAGATGGAAGGCGTAGTCGACCAGCGAGCGGCCGTCGGCGCGGGCATGGTATTCCTGAACGACCTTGCGCAGGGAATCCCCGCGATGCTGCGCGGCGAAGGGAATGATGGTGGTCGTGCCGCCGCACGCCGCGGAGGTCGAGCCCGAGGCGAAGTCGTCGGCGGTCATGACGCCGCTGGAGGACAACTGGGCGATGTGGCAGTGGCTGTCGATGCCGCCGGGAAGGACCCAGCGCCCGCGCGCGTCGATTTCCCGCGCGCCCGGATCCAGCCCGGCGCCGATCGCGGCGATCCGTCCGTCGCGCACGCCGATGTCCGCGTCGAAGCACTCGCTGGCAGTGGCGACCTTGCCGCCGCGGATGACGAGATCGTATGCCGCCATGTCGTTGGTCCCCGGTCGCGCTGCGCGCGAAAGCCCTGGCGCGCCGATGCGCCCGGAGGCTAGATAAGAAAGCACAAACCCCGCCAGTTCAAGACCGGCCAGACCGAGGGATCCGCCATGACCCGCCTACTCGACGAAAGCGCCAAGGGCGTCTACATCATCGCCGCGACCCCGTTTCGCGACGACGGCGCGCTCGATCTCGAGTCGACCGACCGCATGACCGACTACTACATGCGCGTCGGCTGCGATGGCATGACGATCCTTGGCGTGATGGGCGAGGCGCCCAAGCTCTCGCCGGAGGAGTCGGTGCAGTTCGCCGATCGCGTCCTCAAGCGCGTCGCTGGCCGGATCCCGGTGATCGTCGGCGTGTCGGCCCCGGGCATGACGGTCATGAAGTCGCTCACCGACAAGGTGATGCAGCTGGGCGCCGCCGGCGTGATGGTCGCTCCCAATGCCGGGCTCAAGACCGACGAGGCGATCGAGGGATATTACGCCTCGGTCGTGAAGACGCTGGGCGTCGCCGTGCCGCTCGTGCTGCAGGACTATCCCGCCCTGACCGGCGTCAGCATGTCGATCGGATGCGTCAACCGCCTGCTCAAGGCGCATGACAGCATCAAGGTGCTCAAGCACGAGGACATCCCCGGCCATCGCAAGCTCAGCAAGGTGCGCGCCGCCGAGGCATCGGGCGAACGCCCCCGCCGCGTTTCGATCCTGGTCGGCAACACCGCGCTCTACCTGCCGCAGGAACTGCGCCGCGGCGCGGACGGCGCCAACACCGGCTTCGCCTATGCCGAGATGCTGGTCGAGGTCTGCCGGCGTTTCTTCGCCGGCGACGTCGAGGGCGCGGAAGATCACTACGACCTCTATTTGCCGGTCCTGCGCCACGAGCAGCAGCCGGGCATCGGCCTCGCGATCCGCAAGGAGATCCTGCGCCGCCGGGGCGTGATCGCCTCGGGGCATGTCCGCGCTCCCGGTGCGGCCATGGACGCCGACGACCACAAGGAACTGGACTCTTTGATGCAGCGCCTCGAGCGCAAGCTCGCCGAGCGCGGCATCTCGTCCAAGGCCGCCGCGTAGGCCGGCGGCGGCGTCCTTGGCGGCGCCGGGTTTCTGCCGCGACTGCTTGCGGCGCATCGACGACGATGGGCCGGCGCGTTGCCTGTCCTGCGCGTCGACGCGTGTGCTGTGCCACCCCGAATTGTTCGCGCTGTCGCTCGCGCATATCGACTGCGACGCCTTCTACGCCTCGGTGGAGAAGCGCGACGATCCGTCCCTAGCCGATGTTCCGCTGATCGTCGGGGGCGGGCGGCGCGGCGTGGTGACGACGGCCTGCTACGTCGCGCGCCGCTTCGGCGTGCGGTCGGCGATGCCGATGTTCAAGGCGCTGGCGCTCTGTCCCCAGGCCACCGTCCTTCGCCCGGACATCGCCAAGTATTCTGCGGTCAGCCGCCAGGTCCGCGAGATCTTCCTCGACGCCACGCCTGCGGTCGAGCCGGTGTCGCTTGACGAGGCCTATCTCGATCTTGCCGGCACGCATGGCATCCACGATGCGCCCCCGGCGATCGTTCTCGCGCGCATCGCACGGCGGATCGAGAGCGAGATCGGCATCACCGTGTCGGTCGGGCTGAGCCACAACAAGCTTCTGGCCAAGCTGGCGTCGGAGCTCGACAAGCCGCGCGGCTTCGGGGTCGTCGGCGTCGCCGAGACCGCGGCGTTCCTCGCCGCGAAGCCGGTGCGCGCCCTGCCGGGCGTGGGACCGAAGGCGGCGGCGCGGCTCGGGGAGGATGGATTGACCGAGGTGGCGCAACTGCAGGCGCTCGGCGCCAAGGGGCTGCGCAATCGCTACGGGCGATGGGGCGAGCGGCTCGCCGACCTCGCCTTCGGCCGCGACGCGCGCGTCGTCGAACCGTCGCGCGAGGCGAAGGGCATCTCGTGCGAGACGACGTTCGACTCCGACATCGCGGACGGCCCGACGCTGGAGAGCAGGTTGTGGCCGCTTGCGGAGAAGCTGGCGCGGAGGTTGCGCGAGGCCGAGTCCTGCGCGGCGAGCGTCGTGCTGAAGCTCAAGACGGCGCGGTTCCGGTCGCTGACCCGTCGGCGCACCCTGGCCAGACCGACGCAGCTCGCCGCCGATCTGTTCCAGGCCGGACGCGCGCTTCTGGTGCCCGAGATCGGCGCGGAGCGCTACAGGCTGATCGGAATCGGCGCAGGTGAACTCGTGCCCGCCGAGGCTGCCAAGGCAGTCGGCGACCTGTTCGATCGGGTCGACCGCCGCGACGAGAAGCGCGAGCGGGCGGTCGAGGCGATCCGCGCCCGGTTCGGCGACGGCGCGATCGCGCAGGGACGTGGTCTGGCGCGGAGGCCGCGCTGAGCCGCCGGAAAATCCGTGCGATCGGTCGCGGTCGGGCTATCCTCGCCGCCGAGACCGGAGGAGGCCCATGGCGCTGATCACCTACCTGACCCGCATC
This sequence comes from Alphaproteobacteria bacterium, assembly GCA_044355765.1. GTDB lineage: Bacteria > Pseudomonadota > Alphaproteobacteria > CACIAM-22H2 > CACIAM-22H2 > CAIOSQ01. The sequence continues at coordinate 929 of JBIKXN010000401.1, read as the reverse complement.
CAGTTCGATTTCGGTGCGATCAAGCTGCTGCCCGACGAGATGAAGCTGGCCGGGATCGCTCGGCCGCTTCTGGTCACGGACAAAGGGGTGGTGGCGGCGGGCATCGCCGCGCGCGTCGCTGCGGCCATGGCGCCGGCGCCGGTCGCGACCTTCGACGGCACGCCGTCCAACCCGACCGAGCGGGCGACCAAGGAAGCGCTCGAGCATTACCGCGCACAGGGCTGCGACGGGGTGGTGGCGGTGGGCGGCGGCTCGTCGATGGACCTGGCCAAGGCCGTGGCACTGATGGCGACGCACCCCGGCGAACTCGCGCAGTACATGGCGATCGAGGGCGGCGTGGCGCGCATCACCGCGAAAGTCGCGCCGGTCATCGCGGTCCCGACCACCGCGGGGACGGGCAGCGAGGTCGGTCGCGGCGCGGTCGTGATCCTGGACGACGGTCGCAAGCTTGCCCTCATCAGCCCGCACCTGATCCCACGTCTGGCGCTGTGCGATCCCGAACTGACGCTGGGCTTGCCGCCGGGGCTCACCGCGGCGACCGGTATGGACGCACTGGCGCATTGCGTCGAAACCTTCCTGGCCCCGGCTATCAATCCGCCCGCCGACGCCATCGCCCTCGATGGCGCGATGCGGATCGGCGCGCATCTGGAGCGCGCGGTGCGCGACGGCGGAGATCGCGAGGCCCGCTGGAACATGATGATGGCGTCGATGGAAGGCGCGATGGCCTTCCAGAAGGGCCTGGGCGCCGTCCATGCGCTCTCGCATCCTCTGGGTGCGATCCAGCCGCTCAATCCCCATCACGGCACGCTGAATGCGGTGGTCATGCCGGCGGTGCTGCGTTTCAACGCGGGCGTCAACGGAATCGCCTGGAAATACGACCGGTTGCGCCAGGCGATGGGCCTCGCTGCGGGGGTCGATCTCGCCGACCA
>JBIKXN010000399.1:0-3816 GCA_044355765.1 Alphaproteobacteria bacterium | reverse complement strand
TCGCCCGTTCCGGGCACAAGCTGATCTTCACGACCTCCTTCGGGTTCATGGAGCCGACCTTGAAGGTCGCCCAGCGTTTCCCGAATGTCTGGTTCGAGCACGCGACGGGCTTCAAGCGTGCCCCGAACCTCGCCACCTACGACGCGCGCTTCTACGAGGGCCGCTACATCATCGGCCAGATCGCCGGACGGATGTCGAAATCCGGGACCGTCGGCTACATCGCGTCCTTCCCCATTCCCGAGGTTGTCGCCGGGATCAACGCCTTCATGCTGGGTGCCCAGTCCGTACGCCCCGACATGAAGATCAAGATCGTGTGGGTGAATTCCTGGTACGACCCGGGCAAGGAGGCAGACGCCGCCAAGGCGCTGATCAGCCAGGGCGCCGACGTCCTGTCGCAGCACACCGACAGCGCCGCCGCGATGCAGGTCGCGCAGGAGCGCGGCGTCTTCGCCTTCGGCCAGGCATCGGACATGATCAAGTTCGGCCCCAAGGCCCAGCTGACGTCGATCATCGACGACTGGGCGCCCTACTACGTCGAGCGGGTCGGTCTCGCGCTCGACGGCAAATGGACCAGCGGCGCCGTGTGGGACGGGCTCGACAAGGGCAAGGTCCAGATGGCGCCCTACACGAACATGCCCGACGACGTGAAGCGGATGGCCGAGGCCACCGAGGCGGCGATCAAGTCCAAGGCGATGCACGTGTTCAAGTGCCCGATGGTCCGGCAGGACGGGGCCGCGGTCGAGTGCAAGGGCAACGGGCATCTGTCCGACGAACAGATCGCGGGCATCAACTTCTACATCCGCGGGATCGACGACAAGCTGCCGAACTGATGGCGCGCGCGGTTGCATCCGGAAAGCGGCGGGGCAGGGGAAAGATCCCCTGCCTCTCCATCTTCCTGGTCGCGGCGGCGCTGCAGGCGGCGGCGCAGACCGTCGTCGTCGACAGCGCCGCCTGCCGCGCCCTGACCGCCCACCAACCGGCGCCCGACGTCGCCTATCGTCCTGGCGTCGACGCGACCGGTCGCCCGGTGGCGCCTGCCGATCTTGGCGGTGCGCCGCAGCCGTCGCCGCTGGCCGGGAGCTTCGTCTTCGACCTCAATGCCGATCTGCGGCCATATCTGCCGCCCGGATCCGCGCTCTTCCAGCCGCAGCTGTCGGTGGGCCGGGTCGCCATCGCGCCGGATGGCGCCGTGCTCTTCAACGGACGGCCGCTCAACCCGGCGGACCGTGCCGCGCTGGCCGCGGCCTGCCGCCGGGCGCCGCGCTGACGGCGCGGCTTCGGGCCCGAAATTGCCTCCGGCGGGGGCTTTGCCTAGATTGCCGGGCCCTGCCAGTCGCCCTCGAACCAGGAGCATCCCGCCTTGCGCCTCAGCCAGTTCTTCCTGCCGACGCTGAAGGAGACGCCCAACGAGGCGCAGATCGTCTCGCACCGGCTCATGCTGCGTGCCGGAATGGTGCGTCAGCAGGCTGCGGGCATCTATTCCTGGCTGCCGCTCGGCCACCGGGTCCTGACGCGCGTCGCGCAGATCGTGCGCGAGGAGCAGGATCGCAGCGGCGCGCAGGAGATCCTGATGCCGACGATCCAGCCGGCGGAGCTCTGGCGCGAATCGGGACGGTACGACGACTACGGCAAGGAGATGCTGCGTATCACCGACCGCCACGAGCGCGAGATGCTCTACGGCCCGACCAACGAGGAGATGGTGACCGAGATCGCGCGCGCCTCGTTCCGGTCCTATCGCGACCTGCCGAAGAATCTCTACCATATCCAATGGAAATTCCGCGACGAGGTGCGCCCGCGCTTCGGCGTGATGCGCGGCCGCGAATTCCTGATGAAGGACGCCTATTCCTTCGACGTCGACGCGGCGAGCGCGCGGCATTCCTACAACAGGATGTTCGTCGCCTATCTGCGGACCTTCGCGCGCATGGGGCTCAAGGCGATCCCGATGCGCGCCGACACCGGCCCGATCGGAGGCGATCTGAGCCATGAATTCATCATCCTTGCCGAGACCGGCGAGAGCGCCGTGCATGTCGACCGCGAGTTCCTGGAGCAGAACCTTCTGGATCTGCCGGTGGACTACGAGGACGTCGCCGGGCTGCAGGCGGCTGTCGACCGCTTCACCAGCTATTACGCCGCGACCGACGAGATGCACGATCCCGCGGCGGCGGCGCGTCTTGGCGACCGGCTGGTCGGCGCGCGCGGCATCGAGGTCGGGCACATATTCTATTTCGGCACCAAGTATTCGGCCGCGATGGGGCTGACGCTGCAGGGGCCTGGCGGCGACAAGATCGTGCCGGAGATGGGGTCCTACGGCATCGGGGTGTCGCGGCTGGTCGGCGCGCTGATCGAGGCCAACCACGACGACAACGGCATCGTCTGGCCGGCCGCGGTCGCGCCCTTCGGCTGCGGCATCGTCAATCTGCGGGTGGGAGACGCCGCGTGCGACGCCATGGCGGGCGACCTCTACGCGAAGCTGAAGGCGGCGGGGCTGGATCCGCTCTACGACGATCGCTCCGAAAGCGCAGGCGCCAAGTTCGCCACCATGGATCTGATCGGCCTGCCCTGGCAGTTGGTCGTGGGGCCGCGCGGCGCCAAGGCCGGCACGGTGGAGGTCAAGGACCGCCGCTCCGGCGCCAAGGAGGAGGCGACCATGGACGCGGCGATCGCCCGACTCGCCGCGCGCTGATGGCCGCCTTCGGCGCCTTCGAGCGGATGATGGCGTTCCGCTACCTGCGGGCGCGCCGCCAGGAAGGCTTCATCTCTGTCATCGCCTGGTTCTCGCTGCTGGGCATCGCGCTTGGCGTCGCCACGCTGATCATCGTCATGGCCGTGATGAACGGGTTCCGCGCGGAACTTCTTGGCCGCATCGTCGGGCTCAATGGGCACATGACCATCTATGCCCAGCAGGGCGCCTTCACCGATTTCGACGGCGTTGCCGAGCGCGTGCGTCGCGTCGCCGACGTCGTGTCGGCGGCGCCGCTGGCCGAGGGCCAGGTCCTGGCCACGGCGAACGGCGTGTCGGGCGGCATGATGGTCCGCGGCATGCGGGCGGCCGACCTGCGCGGCCGCAGGCTGATCGCCGATAATCTGCGCGCCGGCAGCTGGGAGGATTTCGACGCCGAGGACGCGGTGGCGGTCGGCGCGCGCATGGCGCAGCGCTTCCGCCTGTCGATCGGCGACCAGATCACGCTGATCTCGCCGCAAGGCAACGTCACCGCCTTCGGGACCACGCCGCGCATGCGCGCCTATCGCGTCGCCGCGATCTTCGAGGTCGGGATGTTCGAGTACGACTCGAATCTCGTCTACATGCCGCTCGGCGCCGCGCAGGTCTTCTTCCGGCTCGGCAACGGCGTGACGGGCGTCGAGGTGCTCGTGCGCGAGCCGGACCGCATCCTCGCGATGCGGCGCGCCATCGGCGACGCCGCCGGGCCGGGCACGCGGCTATTCGACTGGCAGCAGGCGAATGCCAGCTTCTTCGGCGCGCTCCAGGTCGAACGTAACGTGATGTTCCTGATCCTGACGCTGATCATCCTGGTCGCGGCGTTCAACATAATCTCGTCGCTGATCATGCTGGTGAAGGACAAGTCGCGCGACATCGCCATCCTGCGCACGATGGGCGCCGCACGCGGTTCGATCCTGCGGATCTTCCTGATGGCGGGCACGTCGGTGGGCGCGATCGGGACGGTCGCGGGTTTCGTGCTGGGCGTCGCCTTCTGCGCCAATATCGAGACCATCCGCCAGTGGCTCCAGAGCCTGATGGGCTGGCAGCTCTTCCCCGCCGAGATCTATTTCCTGTCGCGCCTGCCGGCGAAGATGGAC
>JBIKXN010000398.1:0-3820 GCA_044355765.1 Alphaproteobacteria bacterium | reverse complement strand
CTTCCGCGTCATCGACGGGAAGAAGGTTCGCTTCGCCAAGCGCTCCGGCGAACTCATCGATCGGTGATCACCATGGCAACCCGTCTCCAGCAATCCTACCAGTCGAAGATCCGGCCGACCCTCAAGGCCGAGTTCGGCTACGCCAACGACATGCAGGTGCCGCGTCTCGAGAAGATCGTGGTCAACATGGGCGTGGGCGACACCGTGAACGACATCAAGAAGATGGAGAACGCGGTCAACGATCTCACGGCGATCACCGGCCAGAAGCCGCTCGTCATCAAGTCCAAGAAGGCGATCGCGAACTTCAAGCTTCGCCGTGGGCTGCCGATCGGCTGCAAGGTCACCCTGCGCGGCGCCCGCATGTACGAGTTCCTGGACCGCCTGATCACGATCGCGCTGCCGCGCGTGCGCGACTTCCGCGGCGTGTCCGGCAAGAGTTTCGACGGCCGGGGCAACTATGCCCTCGGCATCAAGGAACAGATCGTCTTCCCGGAGATCGACTACGACAAGATCGACAGCGTCCGCGGGATGGACATCATCATCTGCACCACCGCGAAGTCCGACAAGGAGGCCAAGGCCCTCCTCAAGGCCTTCGAAATGCCCTTCGTCAACTGACGTACCGAGCCGCGAGGATCAGACCCACGATGGCCAAGAAAAGCTCCATCGAGAAGAACAAGCGCCGCGAGCGCATGGCGAAGCAGTACGCCGCCCGGCGCGCGAAGCTCAAGGCGATCGCCGGCGACCGAGAGGCCGGCATCGAGGAGCGCTTCGAGGCCGCGCAGAAACTGGCCAAGCTGCCGCGCAACTCGGCGCGCAACCGGATCCGGCTGCGCTGCGAGCTGACCGGCCGGTCGCGCGGAAATTATCGCAAGTTCAAGCTCTGCCGTATGGCCCTCCGCGATCTGGCCCTGACGGGCCAGATCCCTGGAATGGTCAAGGCGAGCTGGTGAGGAGGGCCCGGAGATGGCGATGAGCGACACGATCGGCGACATGCTGACGCGCATCCGGAACGGCCAGGCCGCCCGTCAGGGCAGCGTCGTGGTGCCGGCGTCCAAGCTGCGCGCAAGCGTGCTCGACGTGCTGGCGCGCGAGGGGTACATCCGCGGCTACTTCACGACGGAGAAGGGCGGCGGCATCGGCGAACTCACTGTCGAGTTGAAATACCAGGAGGGCGCGCCCGTGATCCGCGAGATCAGCCGCGTCTCCAAGCCTGGGCGTCGGGTCTATTCCGGGATCAAGAACCTGCAGAAGGTCTATGGCGGCCTCGGCATCTCGATCCTGTCCACGCCGCGTGGCGTCATGTCCGACTCCGAAGCCCGCGCCCAGAACGTGGGCGGCGAAGTCATCTGCCGGGTCTTCTGACCGGGCGGCGCAAGGAGGAACTGTCATGTCTCGTATCGGTCGCCAGCCCGTCGCGGTGCCGCAGGGGGTCGACGTCCAGGTCGCGGGCCAGCAGCTCACGGTCAAGGGCAAGCTCGGCTCCCAGGTCCTGCGCATCCACCAGGACGTCGAGGCCAAGCTCGACGCGGGCCGCGTCGTGCTCGCCCCGCGGTCGCAGAGCAAGCGGGCCCGTTCGGCCTGGGGCACGTCGCGCGCGCTGCTGGCCAATGCGGTCGTCGGCGTTTCCAAGGGCTTCACCCGCAACCTCGCCATCGAGGGTACGGGGTTTCGCGCCGCGCTCGAGGGCAAGGTGCTGAGCCTGCAGCTCGGGTTCAGCCACGACGTCAAGTATCCGGTGCCAGAGGGCATCGCGGTGAAGGTCGCCGGCGACAAGCAGAACGCGCTCGAGATCACCGGCTCCGACAAGCGGCTGGTCGGTCAGGTCGCGGCCGAGATCCGCGGGTTCAAGAAGCCCGAGCCCTACCAGGGCAAGGGGATCCGCTATGTCGACGAGAAGATCCGCCGCAAAGAAGGCAAGAAGAAGTAAGGGCGTGCCATGTCCGACAAGGTCCAATCAATGTTCCTGCGCCGCAAGCGGCGCGTCCGTCTCAAGCTCAGGAGCAATTCCGGCGGCCGTCCCCGGCTGTCTGTCTTCCGTTCCTCGCAGCATATCTACGCGCAGGTCATCGACGACGCCCAGGGCCGCACCCTCGCTTCCGCGTCCACCAAGGACAAGGAGATCGGGGGCGAGCTCAAGACGGGCGCCAACGTCGATGCGGCGAAGGCGGTCGGCGTGCTGATCGCCCGTCGCGCCCTCGCGGCCGGCGTCACCGAGGTCGTCTTCGACCGCGGCGGCTACATGTTCCACGGCCGCGTGAAGGCGTTGGCCGACGCAGCCCGCGAAGGCGGGCTGTCATTCTGAGTTTTCGAGGAGAAGTCTGATGGCACGGACGCCAGGCGAAGGCGGCGGCTCGCAACGGCGCGGGCAGCGCGAAGGCGGCGGTTCGCGCGAGGACCGCGAGCAGAGCGAGCTGATCGAGAAACTGGTCGCGATCAACCGCGTCGCGAAGGTGGTCAAGGGCGGCCGGCGCTTCGGTTTCGCCGCGATCGTTGTCGTCGGCGACGGCAAGGGCCGCTCCGGCTATGGCACGGGCAAGGCCCGCGAGGTGCCGGAGGCGATCCGCAAGGCGACGGACCAGGCGAAGCGCGCCATGATCCGTATTCCGCTGCGCGAGGGCCGCACGCTCCATCACGACATCTACGGGCATTTCGGCTCCGGCAAGGTCGTGCTGCGCCCGGCGAAGCCCGGCACCGGCATCATCGCCGGCGGTCCGATGCGCGCCGTGTTCGAGACTATCGGGCTGCACGACGTGGTCGCGAAGTCGGTCGGTTCGTCCAATCCGCACAACATGATCAAGGCGACATTCGCCGCGCTGACCGCAATGCAGAATCCGCGGCTTGTGGCCACCAAGCGCGGCAAGAAGGTCGCGGACATACTCGGCCGGCGCGAGACCGGCGAGCCGGCGCGGGAGTGATCCATGGCCAGCGACGCCAAGAAGACCATCCGGGTCGTCCAGACCCGCAGCGCCAGTGGCCGCCTCGCCTATCAGCGCCAGACGCTGATCGGTCTCGGCCTGAACAAGATCGACCGCGAAAGCGTGCTCGAGGACACCCCGGCCGTGCGCGGCATGATCGCGCGCGTGCAGCATCTGGTGCGGGTCGTGGAGTCCGCCTGAGCGGACGACCGCGCCGGACCGCATCGACACAGAGGAACGAGCCATGAAGCTCAACGAGATTCGCGACAAGGCCGGCTCCCGGACGAAGCGCCTGCGCGTCGGGCGCGGTATCGGCTCGGGGAAGGGCAAGACCTCGGGTCGGGGCGGCAAGGGCCAGACCGCGCGCTCCGGCGTGGCGCTCAACGGCTTCGAGGGCGGTCAGACGCCGCTCTATCGCCGCATGCCCAAGCGCGGCTTCCGCAACACCGCGTTCCAGCTGGATTTTGCCGAGGTCAATCTCGACCAGATCGCCGGGGCGATCGGCGCTGGCAAGCTCGATGCCGGCAAGCCCGTCGACGCCAAGGCACTGGTCGAAAGCGGTCTTCTGCGTCGCAGCCTGGATGGCGTGCGTCTGCTCGGCAACGGGGCCGAAGCCTTCGCCAACCGGGTTACTATCGAGGTCGTCGGCGCGTCCAAGGCCGCTGTCGCGGCCGTCGAGAAGGCTGGCGGCAGCGTCGTCATCCTGCCGCTCGAGCGCGAGGGCGCGGTGAAGGCCAATGCCGCGCGTCGCGAGAAGCGGGCAAAGAAGATCGCGGCCCGCGCCAAGCCGGGTTCCGGCAAGGCGGCCGCTGCGCCGGCGAAGTCCTGACCCGCGACGCGACCAGTCCCAGGGAGCGCTAGAGGATGGCGTCGGCTGCCGAGCAACTCGCAGGCGGATTCGGGTG
>JBIKXN010000045.1:0-12657 GCA_044355765.1 Alphaproteobacteria bacterium | reverse complement strand
ACGCTGGTCCTTGGGGCATCGCCCCGGACTCTCCCCTCGCCCAGGCCTATGCGCGCGAGCTCGAGGCCGCCGTCGAGGTCTGCCGCAAGATGCGCAAGCGCGGCATCCGCATCCTTCCGGGCGGCGACTACGGCTTCGCGTGGACGCCGCATGGAACGAATGCCAGGGATCTGCAGTACTTCGTGGAGATGCTCGGCTTCTCGCCCATGGAGGCGATCCTGTCCGCGACCCGCCATGGCGGCGCGATCATGGGCATGGCGAGCGAGCTGGGCCAGATCAAGGAAGGCTTCCTCGCCGATCTGCTGCTCGTCGACGGCGACCCGCTCGCCGACATCCGCATCCTGCAGGAACGGACGCGACTGCTCGCGATCATGAAGGACGGCAGGTTCCATAAGGAACCCCGCGTCTCGGGCGGGAGGATGTGAGCGTGGCGACGACCGCGAGATCCTCGGTGCCGCTGCTGGAGGTCGTCGACCTCCAGGTCCATTACGGCCACGCCCATGTGCTGCAGGGGATATCGCTGCGCCTCGACGCGGGAGTGCTCGGCGTCATCGGCCGCAACGGCATGGGCAAGACGACGCTGTGCCAGGCGATACTGGGGCTCAAGCCGGCCACGTCCGGGTCGATCCGCTTTCTCGGCCGGGAACTGATCGGCCTGCCGTCGAACCAGATCGCCGAACTCGGCATCGGCTACGTGCCGCAGGGGCGTCGCACCTGGCCGACACTGACCGTCGACGAGCATCTGCGCCTGGTCGCGCAGAAGCGTCCGCCGAAAGGCGGCTGGACCGTCCAGCGCGTCTACGAGACCTTCCCGCGGCTTGCCGAGCGGCGGAAGAACGGCGGCACACAGCTTTCCGGCGGCGAGCAGCAGATGCTCGCCATCGGTCGCGCGCTGCTGCTCAACCCGCGCCTGCTTGTCATGGACGAGCCGACCGAGGGGCTCGCGCCGGTCATCGTCGATCAGGTCGAGGCGCTTCTGAAGAGCCTTGCCGCCGAGGGTTCGGTCGCCGTGCTGCTGGTCGAGCAGAACCTGGGCGTGGCGACACAGACGGCAGAACGCGTTGCCATCGTGGTGAACGGCCGGATCGCGCGCGAGTTGCCCGCCAGCGAACTCGCCGCGGACCGTGCGCTGCAGGAGCGACTGCTGGGCGTGCGCAGCCATGCCCAGGAGGCGCCCGCGCCGGCGGAGGAAGATCCGGTCGCGCCCGCCGATGAGCCCAACACGCCGGTGAAGGTCCTTAGGGTCGTGCGTGCGGCCGAGCCCGCCGCGGAGAGCGCTCCCGGGTTCTCCACCCCGCGCGCGCCAACGCGCTGGTCGCAGGGCAACCCGGCCGTCGACCGCATCGCCGCCCTCGGTCCCGCCGCCGCCAAGCCGCCGGTGCCCGACGAGCCGCCGCCGATGCCCGCGCTGTCGCCGGGACAGATGGCCGGCCGCAACATCCACGTCGTCGGTACCTTCGACACCAAGGCGCGCGAACTGCTCTACATGAAGGGGTTGCTCGATCGTCTCGGCTTCAAGACCGTTTCGGTCGACCTCTCGACGTCGCGCAAGCCGTCTCCGGCTGACGTGCCGCCGCAGGAGGTCGCGCGCCACCACCCGCGCGGGCTCGCCGGCGTGTTCAGCGACGACCGCGGCGCCTCGGTCGCGGCCATGGCGCAGGCCTTCGAGCGCTTCGTGTCGGCGCGCCGCGACATCGCGGGCATGCTCTCGGCCGGCGGCTCGGGCGGGACTTCGCTGGCGACGCCCGGCATGCGCCGGTTGCCCGTGGGCGTGCCCAAGATCATGGTCTCGACCGTCGCGTCGGGCGACGTCGCGCGCTATGTCGGCCCGGCCGACATCATGATGATGTATTCGGTCGTGGACGTGCAGGGGCTCAACCGCATCTCCGAGCAGGTGCTGGCCAACGCGGCGCACGCCATGGCGGGGATGGTCGCGAACAAGCCGAAGTCCTCGTCCTATCCGAAGCCGGCGATCGGCATGACCATGTTCGGGGTGACCACGCCCTGCGTGCAGGAACTGCAGCGTCTGCTCTCGCCGCGCTATGACTGCCTGGTCTTCCATGCCACCGGCACCGGCGGCCAGTCGATGGAGAAGCTGGTCGACTCCGGGCTGCTGGAGGGCGTCATCGACGCGACGACGACCGAGGTCTGCGACCTGCTCATGGGCGGCGTCTTCCCCTGCACCGAAGACCGGTTCGGCGCGATCGCGCGTGCCCGCGTCCCCTATGTCGGCTCGTGCGGAGCGCTCGACATGGTGAATTTCGGTCCGATGGACACGGTGCCGGCGCGCCATCGCGGCCGCAATCTCTACGTTCACAATCCGCAGGTCACGCTGATGCGCACGACGCCCGAGGAGAACGCGCGCATGGGCCAGTGGATCGCAGAGAAGCTGAATGCCTGCGACGGCCCCGTTCGGTTCCTGCTGCCCGAGGGCGGCGTCTCGCTCATCGACGTGCCCGGCAAGCCCTTCCACGATCCCGCCGCGGACAAGGCGCTGTTCGACGCATTGGCGCGGCACCTCAAGCGGACCGAGAACCGCCAACTCCTGCGACTGCCCTACGCCATCAACGACCCGGCTTTCGCCAAGGCGATGGCCGATGCGTATCTCCAGCTCGTCCGCGCGCCGTCCGGCGCCGCGGCGCGGGCCTAGAAAACGAGGAGGAATCCATGTCCGGCTTCGGAAGCTTCATCCTGTTCGTGATCGTCGCCGCGGCGGCGATCGCCATCGTCGTCTGGCTCCTGTCATGGCTCTATCGCCGCTCGACGAAGGAGGTCTCGTTCGTGCGGACCGGCTTCGGCGGCCAGAAGGTCGTCGCCAACGGCGGCGCGCTGGTGCTGCCGATCCTCCACGAGACGATCCCGGTGGGCATGGGCACCACGCGCCTCGAGGTCCGGCGCGCGCGCGACTCGGCCCTGATCACCCGCGACCGCATGCGCGTCGACGTTACCGCCGAGTTCTACGTCCACGTGGCGCCGACCGACGAGTCGATCGCCAAGGCCGCGCAGACCCTGGGCCACCGCACCATGCAGCCCGAATCGCTACGCGAACTGATCGAGGGCAAGTTCGTCGACGCCCTGCGCACCGCCGCGGCCGAAATGACGATGGAGGAGATGCACGAGAAGCGCGGTGAGTACGTCAAGCGGGTGCGTGCCTCCGTGAAGGAGGACCTCGTCCTCAATGGCCTCGAGCTCGAGACCGTGTCGCTCACCGCCCTCGACCAGACCTCGATGGAGTTCTTCAACCCGTCGAACGCCTTCGATGCCGAGGGCATGACGCGGCTGACCGAACAGATCGAGCGACGCAAGAAGATCCGCAACGACATCGAGCTCGACACCCTGGTCCAGATCCGCAACAAGAACCTGGAGGCCGAGAAGCTGACCCTCGCGATCGACCGCGAGAGCGAATACGCCAAGCTGGCACAGGAGCGCGAACTGGAGATCCGGCGCGCCGAGCAGCGCTCGGACCTGACGCGCGAGCGCGCCGAGCAGGAGCGCTCCGCCGAGCAGGCGCAGATCGTCGCGCGCGAACAGGTCGAGCGCGCGCGCATCGCCATGGAGCGCGCGCTGGACGAGGAGCGGATCGCACGCGAACGCGCCATCCAGGAACTCGAGATCTCGCGGCGACGGGCGCTCGAACTGGCCGAACAGCAGCGGGCGGTCGCCGTCGCCCAGGCCAGCAAGGCGCAGTCGGTGGCGCAGGCCGAAGCCGACACGGCGCGCGCCGACGCGGTCGCCGCCGAGGAGCGGGTGTTCTCCGCCCGCGAGGTCGAGCAGGCCGAGCGGCGCAAGCAGATCGAGCTGATCGCCGCGCGACAGGAAGCCGAACGCGAGGCGATCCGGCTGCGGCTGCTGGCAGAGGCCGAGAAGGGCGCCGCCTCCGATCGCGCCGAGGCCTCGCGCCTCGCCGCCGAAGGCGAGGCGGATGCCGAGAAGATCCGGGTCGCCGCCGCGCGGCTGCGCCACGAGGTCGAGGCGGAAGGCGTCCGCGGCATGAACGAGGCGCAGAACGTGCTGACCGATGCGGCGCGCGCATCGGCCGCGCGCATGCGGCTGATCGACAAGCTGGAGTCGATCGTGCGCGAAAGCGCGCGGCCGATGGAGAAGATCGAATCCATCCGTGTCCTGCATGTCGAAGGCCTGGGAGGCGGCGGCGGGGCCGGCGTGCCGGCGTCGGGCGACGGATCGGGCGGTGCCAACCTGCCGGAGTCGATCGTCAACTCGGCACTGCGCTATCGCGCCCAGGCGCCGCTGGTCGATTCGCTGCTGCGCGAACTCGGAATTCCCGGCGCCGCCGCGGGCAGGGTGGATCCGCCGCTGGCACCGGCGAGCGTCAAGACCTCGGGCGACTGACCCATGCCCAAGGTCTATGTCTCGAGCGTGATCGACGCGCCGGCCGAACGGGTCTGGCGGGAGGTACGTGACTTCAGCGCGCTACCGAAATGGGTTCCGGCCGTCGCCGACAGCCGGATCGAGGGCAACGCGCCGCCCGATCAGGTGGGATGCGTACGCGCGTTCACGCTCAAGGACGGCGGCGCGCTGCGCGAAAAGCTGCTGGCGCTGTCGGATTTCGACTATTCGGTTTCGTACTCGATCCTGGAATCTCCGATGGCCGTCGCCAACTACGTGGCGACCCTGCGGCTGATGCCGGTAACCGACGGCGAACGCTGCTTCGCCGAATGGACGGCCGAATTCGACTGCGAGCCGACGCGGGCCGAGGAACTGGTCGACCGCATCGGACGCGGCGTCTTCCAGCCGGCGTTCGACGAGCTCAAGCGCCGGGTCGCCCGCCGCTAGGCGTCTCATGGTCGAGATCGTCCGCTCCACGATCGTCGACGCGCCCATCGAGGCGGTGTGGGCGCTGCTGCGCGATTTCGCGGCGTCGGGCCCGATTCCGGTGGGTGGCGAGCCCGGCACGGTCGAGGACGGCAGGGCGGCGACCGTCGTCGGCGCCGCGCGCGTCGCGGGATCGGGCGCATGGCGCGAGCAGCTGCTCGATCTCGACGACCGCAACCACGTAGTGCGGACCTGCCTGACCGACACGCCATTGCCGCTCTACGGCTATGTCTCGCGCCAGCAGTTGCGACGCGTGACCGACGGCGACGCCACGTTCTGGCAGTGGCGTGCCAGTTTCGCGACCGATCCGTATCGCGAGGCGGATCTGGCGGAGCGCGTCGCCGAGCAGGTGATGGCCGCCGGCTTCGCCGCGATCCGCGCGCGGGTGGCGCGCGCGCGCGCAGCGGGCGCGCAGCCTGCGGTGGCGCGCGTCGCGCGGGCGGCGCCCGCAGCGGCCGCGCGCGGCGAGGGGCCGCTCCAGGCCGCCGTGGTGGTGGTCAACCGCCATGGCGGACCCGAGGTGCTCGAGAACGCGCGCGTCACCGTCCTGCCGCCGGGTCCTGGCCAGGTGCGCGTGCGCCAGACGGCGATCGGGGTCAACTTCATCGACGTCTATTGCCGCACCGGCGCGTATCCATTGCTGACGCCGCCCGGGACGCCAGGCATGGAGGCCTGCGGATTCGTCGTCGATGTCGGCGAGGGTGTGGTCGGCATCCTGCCGGGCGACCGCGTCGCCTATGCCGCACCGCCGGTCGGCGCCTATGCCGGCGTGCGTATCGTCACCGCCGACTCCCTGGTGCCGGTCCCGCAGGAGATCGACGACGAGACCGCCGCGGCCGCGATGCTCAAGGGGCTCAGCGCCGAATATCTGCTGCACCGCGTGCACAGGCTGCGCGAGGGCGAGCGTGTGCTGATCCATTCCGCGGCGGGCGGGATGGGCCTGCTGCTCTGTCAATGGGCCAAGAAGCTGGGTGCGGTGACGATCGGGACCGTGTCGTCGCCGGAGAAGGCCAGGCTCGCGCGCGACCATGGCTGCGACTATCCGATCGTGTCGCGCGGCACCGGTTTCCTAAAGCCGGTGCAGGACGCCACCCGCGGCAAGGGCTGCGACGTCGTCTACGACGGGATCGGGAGGGCGAGTTTCCTCGAATCCTTCGAAGCCCTGGCGATGCGCGGCCATCTGGTCAGCTATGGCCAGTCCTCGGGACCGCTCGATCCAGTCGATCCAGCCTTGCTGTCGCGCAAGTCCGCCAGTCTGACGCGGCCGGTGCTGTTCCATTTCACCAGCGATCCCGACATGCTGCGGGCGATGGCAGCCAATCTCTTCGCGGCGATCGCGGGCGGACTGCGTGCCGGTCCGCGCCAGCGCTATCCGCTCGCCGAGGCCGCGCGCGCGCATCGCGAACTCGAGGGACGGCGTACGGTCGGCGCCAGCGTGCTGATCCCCTGAAACTGCGCCGCCGCTTGTCCTGGCGCTTCCTCGCCCACGCGCTTCGCGCGTAAGGGAGGAGCAGGTTTGTGCGGCGTGAGGGTGGGGTAGAGCCTTGCGATGAGCGGCCAGCCATGCCGGCCTTCCTGACCCAGTCGCCAGCCCTGGTCACATGTCGCGCCGCCAGGGAACCCTCTCCGGTTCCGTGCGGCCGGAAAACGCCCCAGTGCGATTGACCCCCTGGCGATCGGGGATTAACGTTTCGTTTAGGGTCCGGCACGGCCTTTACGAAACAGGGGGCGCCAGCATGCAGACTGCGGGCAAGATCCGCTTTGGCGGGTGCCTGCTCGATCCGGTGCGCGGCGTCGTGACCGCGCCGGACGGGACCCCGACCGTGCTGCGGGCCAAGACCCTTGCCCTGCTTTCCCTGCTGCTGGAGAACGCGGGGCGTCTGCTGTCGCAGGACGAGATCCTCGATCATGTCTGGCAGGACGTGACCGTTACGCCGGCCGGCGTCACGCAGTGCGTCAGCGAGCTGCGCAAGGCGCTGGGCGCCGAGGGCGCCGCGATGCTCAAGACGCTGCCGCGCCGCGGCTATGTCCTCGACGCCCAGCCGCAGATGCTGGATGCGCCCGCGGCGCCGGCAACGGCGCCGATGCTTCGCGCGACCGCTCCCGCCGCCCCTGCGCCGTCGCCGCAGACAGCGCGCCGGTCGGTCACGGTCGAAGGCGCGCCCGTGGTCGCGGTCCTGCCGTTCCGGGTCGCCGGGTCGCCCGGCACCGGCCTGATCGCGGAGGGCATCGTCGAGGACATCGTCCACATCCTTGCCGGCATGCGCGAACCGGCAGTGATCTCGACCAACTCGACGCGCCGCCTGCGCGACGTCGAGGGCCAGGATCCGGCGCAGCTGGCAAGCCAGCTCGGCGCCGATTATCTGGTGACCGGCACCGTCCGCGCGGGCGGGCTGGGAACGCGCCTGGCGCTCGAACTGGCCGATGCGGCGCACGGTACCTTGATCTGGAGCCGCGTGATCGAGGTTCCCGATAGCGCGCTGTTCGCTGCCCAGGCCGATATCGCCGCCAGCATCGCCCATGCGTTGGTTCCGTGGCTCAACCAGGCCGAGCTGCGCGCTACGCGGCGCCAGATCCCGGACGATCTGAGCGCGTATCATCTGCTGCTCCGGGCGCGCGACCTGCTGTTCGCTTTCGATCGTGGTCCGTTCGAGGAGGCCGGCGGTCTGCTGCAACGCGCGGCGGAGCGCGATCCGCACTACGCACCGATCTATGCAGCCATGATCGAGTGGCTCGCCTACAGGATCTTCCAGGGTTGGTCGCCCGATCGCGAAGCCGACACCCGGGCCATGGAGGAAGCGGCACGGGTGGCGCTCGCCCGCGACCCGTTCCATGCGCGCGCGCTGGCGCTCTACGGCCACAACCGCACGATCATCCATCATCACTACGACGAGGCGCTGGATCTGCTCGATCGCGCCGTCGCAGCCGGGCCGAACGATGCCGAGACGCTGATCTGGACCGCCCCGACGCTGGCGTATGTCGGCCGCACCGACGAGGCGATCGTGCGCGCGCAACGTGCCATGCAGCTGTCGCCGCAGGACCCGCGGATGTTTCTCTACGAGCATTTCCTGAGCATCGCGCATTACGCCGCCGGCGATCTCGACGCGGCGGCGCGCATCGGCCTGTCCGCGGCGCGCGCGCGCCCGAACTTCACCTCCAATCTGCGCATCACGGTGGCGGCGCTGGCCGGGCTCGGCCGGTTGCAGGAGGCGGCGCCGATGGTCGATCGCCTGATGACGCTGCAGCCCACGCTGCGCGTGGAGCAATCCCTGCCGCGTTTCGCGTTCCGCGATCCGGCGATGCGCGAGCGGCACGGCCGGCTGCTGCGCCTCGCGGGCGTGCCGGGCTGAAGAAGGCGAATTTCCATCCAAAAGGGAGGCGAGACATGACTGGATTTCTGAGGATCAGCCTTGCCGGTGGCGAAGCGGGCGGCGAGGCCGGTGGCGAAGCGGGCGGCGAGGCCGGTGGCGAAGCGGGCGGCGAGGCCGGCGGCGAGGCGGGCGGCGAGGCCGGCGCGTTCGCGGCGACCGGCGGCGTCTCCCTGTCAGGGTTCCTGGGCGAGACCGAGCCCAGCCCCACGGTCCCGAGCGTCCAGCGGAGCGCGAAGGGCTACCCGTTGCTCGCCGACATCGCGCGCACCCAGTTCGACGACGCATGGTGGGCGCCCGAATTGCGCGCCAAGCTGTGCGTGCCGCAGCTGCTCGCGCAGAACTGGACGGCCCATCAGCCGTCGCCGCCCGCGTATTTCGACCCGATGGCGCCAGGCCCGTCCTACGACATCCTGCGCGGCGAAATCGGCAAGCTGCTCCAGCTCGTGCCGCTGCGCGCCGCACGCCAGGGCGAGATCCTGCAGCAGGCTGGCAATCTCGCCGGCGTCTGGCGCCAGTTCCTCGGCGCGCATGGTGGCCGGCGGCCCGCCACGGCCGCGCTGGTCTATCTGTGTCTCGGCATCGGCAATCTGATCGGGCTGCATTGGAAGCGGCATTTCCGGGCGCCGCGTCCCGCGCAGATCTATCCCGCGCTGATGCCGGTGGTGGCGACCCCACGCCATCCCGCCTATCCCAGCAACCACGCGTTCCAGAGCCATCTGGTCCACGAGCTGCTCGGGCCGATCCTGCTGGAGACCAACCCCGACGGGACGACCGCGCCGCACGGCATCGTCGAGCCGGCGCGGGATCTCGCGGCGCGCATCGCCAGGAACCGCGAGATCGCCGGTGTGCATTTCGGGGCAGACTCCGCCGCCGGCGCCGCGCTTGCCGCGAAGCTGGGCGTCGCCGCGCAGCCTCTCGTTGCCGCTGCCCTGGCCGAGCCGGCATCTCCGCTGCTCGGCGCGACGGGCGAATTCGGTCGCCTCGTGCGCGACATCAGGGCCGAATGGCTCGGTGCGCCGACCCTGCGCGACCAGGGTGCCCCGCTGTCGCATACCGGGTTCGCCGCCTTCCCGACCTCCGCCGAGGTGATCGCCAACGCCGTCGCCGCCAAGCTGGAGCCGCCGCCATGAAGAGAGCGGCTCCGCGCCGGCGGCCTTGACGCAGGAAGAGGACGCGAAATGGATGTCGCGACGATACTGACCCGGGCCGGGATACCGCCTGTGACCATCCGGTCCCTGCTCGGGCTTGGTCTCGGCACGCCCGAGGCGACCTACGTGTTCTTGCTGAATCATCCGTCGGTCGTGCGCCCGGACGTGACCGCTGCTCTCGGGCTCGACTGGTCGGGCGTGGATCCGGCCAAGCTCCGCGACGCGATCATCCTGGCGCTTGCAGGCAGCGCTGCGCTTGGGCCGGATTTCCGCGAGGCCGAACGCCGTCAGGATCTTCGTTCCGTCACGCGTCCGCTCGGTGCGGCCGCTCTGACCCAGGCACAGGCGCCGCATGTCGCCGCGGCGCAGGAGATGGTCGCCGCTGTCGAACTGGACGCCGCGCAGCGCGAGATCCAGGGCGCGCGTGGCCTGCCGGCCGAGTATCTGAACGTCGCCGCCGGCTGGCGATGGCCGGTGCGCGACCAGGCGAACTGGCCGGCCTGCGTGGCTTTCGCGCTCGCCGCGTGCTTCGAGGCGCTGCGCGCGCGCACTCTGCCGCTGCCCGTCATGCCGGTTCGCGAGTCGCCGCGCTTCCTCTACCGGAAGAGCAGGCGTGCCGCGATCGATGCCGGCAAGGTCGCCGACCCGGCCTACAGGACCGGCGGCCTCAAATTCGAGGATGTCGACGTCGTCGCGGCGAGCGCCGGTTCGTGCCTGGAATCGCTCTGCCAGGACGGCAGTTTCGAGCCCGCCGACCGGAGCAACACGCTGGCGGGCTGGTCCGCTGCGGCCAATCCGATCTCGGCGAAGGCCGACACGAATGCCGGGAACAGGCGGGCCCAGCTGAAGCGCCTCGACTTTCCGATCGCCGTCAAGCGCCCCGCGGGTCTCGCGCGCATGGTCTTCGACTGGCTCAAGCAAGGCAATGCGGTCGCGCTCGCGCTTGCCGGCTTCGCGGACCCGGCTAGGCCCAAGGCATCGATCTGGTACAGCGAGATCTTCTGGCAGTACGGGGTCCTGCCGCTTCCCGCGCCGCATGCCGTCGTCGGTTCCAGCGGCCATGCGATCTGCATCACCGGCTATCTGCCCGCGCTGGCCGATCCCGCCGCCGTGCCACCGGTCCCGAATTTCTACAAGCCCGGCCTGTTCGCCGGCTTCTTCGTCTTCCGCAACAGCTGGGGCACCGAATTCCCGAAGAACACGACGGGGCTGCGCGCCGCGGTCGGCGATGCCGCTTTCCCGGCTGGATACGGGCTCATTCCGGCGGCGGCGGTGGAGTATTTCGGCTGGGAATACGCCGTCGCGCAGCCCGTGCCCTGACCGGGCGACCCGGGCCCGTCACGTCAGCAGCATCGCCAGCCCGCTGAGCACGAGCAGCACGTTCACGGAGCGGCCGAACTGCCGTTCGGTCATGAAGCGGAATACCTCCAGACCGCAGAATGTTCCCAGCGCGGCGGGCAGCAGATAGCAGAAGGCCGCCGGATCCGGCGCCACGGCCTTTCCGGTCGCTTCCGACAGCGCGGCGATCACGCCCAGGGCCGCGATTTGCATGACCAGGATGTAGGCCTGCAGAACCGCGCGCTGGCGTTCCTTGGCCCAGGGCTTGAGCGCGCACCAGATCGCGATCATCGCCCCGGGAAAGGCGGCGAGCGCGCCCGTCAGCCCACCGGTCGCGCCGACCAGTGTATCGGTGCGCCAGTCCTGCGCGCGGGGCAGCGTCGGTGGCGGGCGCAGCAATGCGAAGAGCCCGTAGGCGAGCAGCAGCACGCCCAGGATGCTGGCGTGAAGCGAGCCGCCGGGCAGCTTCAACAGCAGCCAGACGCCGAAGGGCAGCGCGCAGAGCCCGCCGAGGAGCATCGGCGCGAGTGCGGCAACGTCAATGTCCCGGCGCAGGGCATAGCTGCTCCAGCCGTAGATCGCGATGCTGCAGATCATCAGCGTCTGCACCATGGTCAGCACATCGAGACCGGCATTGGCCAGGATCGGCAGGCATAGCGCCGAGAAGGCGAACCCGACCACCGCGGAGGCGTAGGCGGCGAGGAAGACGCCGAGCAGCGCCGCCAGCGGCTGTTCCATGCCGGGGATCGCGGCGAGTATCGCGGCGTAGCCGGCGACGCTGACGAGCCCGGCAAATCCGGCCACGAGCACGCGCCAGCGCGCCGAGCGCTGGGGTTCACGGGCCATCGGCGGGCCCCTGTGCCGTCTGCAAGGCTGTCGCCGCATCGGTTGCGGTACCGCGATGGCGATGGGCGCCGCGCGCAGACGGGGGTTTCGCGAGCGCGAGCAGCGCTGTCCCGAGCAGCCCGACGAGGCCGCAGATCGCGACCGGCACGTCGTGCGTACCCAGTGTTGTCACCCCGATGCTGAGCAGCGGCATGCCTGCGAGCAGCGCGATGCCGCGGCTGGTGTAGAGCAGCCCGACCACCCCGCCGACCGAGCGGCTGCCGAAACTGTCGGCGACGAAGGCGGGGAGCAGCGCGACGAAGCCGCCTTGCAGTGCGCCGAAGATCAGCGCGAAACCTTGCAGCGAGGTGGGCTGGTCAGCGAGCGCCCAGACGAGCATCGCCAGCGAGACGCCGAGACAGGACAGGATGAAGCCGAGTCGACGGCCGAGCAGATCGGCTACGGCCGCCATGCAGAACCGGCCGACGACCGTGCCGATGCCCATCAGCCCGAGCAGCCCGACCGCCTGGATATGGGAAAGCCCGCGCGCCTCGGCAGTCCCCACCAGCATGACCAGCGGTGCGGCGGCCGGGATGGCGACCAGCAGCGTTCCCAGATAGGCGAGCCGGAAGGCGCGGCTGCGCAGCACCTCACGGAGCTCCGGCTCGTCGGCTCGCGACGTCGCATTGCGGGCGCGCGACCGCGCGCCGTCGGGTCCCAGGCCATGGTTCTCGGGGCGCGCGTCCAGCAGCAGGGCGCCGGCGATGCCGACCGCACCGACGATCCCGGCGCAGCACAGGAAGGCCAGTCGCCAGTCGCCGAAATCCGCGAGCAGGAACTTCAGCAACGGGACGAGCGCGGTGCCGACACCGATGCCGCTGAGCGCGATGCCCGATGCGAGGCCGCGATGGGTTACGAACCATCGCTGCACCGTCGCGACCGCCGGCACATAGACGAGGCCGACGCCGATGCCGACGAGCAGCCCGTAGCTGGCGAAGAACGTCGCGCCGTCGCGCGCCGCCGAGGCGATCGCGAGCCCAAAGACGACGAGAAGGACGCCGAAGACGGTCAGCGGCCGCGGCCCGACCCGGTCGGAGAGCGGCCCGCTGATGGCGCTGACGAAGAACGTCGCGCTGCTGCTG
>JBIKXN010000397.1:0-3850 GCA_044355765.1 Alphaproteobacteria bacterium | reverse complement strand
ACGCGCCGGACGGCGCACCTGAACACCGCCGCGTATCGGGCGAAACGACGCGCCCGCCGCCACGGCGGCACTCGACGCGCGCGGGTTTTCATCGGATGATCCACCTATGCTTCGCATTTCACGGGAGACTGGCATGGCGTTGTCCGGCAGGGTCGCTCTCGTCACCGGTTCCACGAGCGGGATCGGGCTCGGCATTGCGCGCACCCTCGCGGCCTCCGGAGCGGAGATCGTGCTCAACGGTTTCGGCGAACACGCCGAGATCGAGCGTCTGCGGTCCGAGATCACAGCCGAGTTCGGCGTGCGCGTCGGTTTCGCGGCCGCCGACATCGGCAAGGGCGAAGCCGTGCGCGCGATGATCCGCGACATCGAGGCCGCGCATGGACGGCTCGACATCCTGATCAACAACGCCGGCATCCAGCATGTCGCGCCGATCGAGGACTTCCCGGTCGACCGCTGGGACGCCATCCTGGCGATCAATCTCTCGGGAGCCTTCCACACCATCGCCGCCGCACTGCCCGGAATGCGCGCCCGCGGCTGGGGCCGGATCGTCAACGTGGCGTCCGCGCATGGCCTGGTCGGTAGCGCCCATAAAGCGGCCTATGTCGCGGCCAAGCACGGCATACTCGGGCTCACCAAGGTGACCGCGCTCGAGACCGCGAATTCGGGCATCACCGCGAACGCGATCTGCCCGGGATGGGTGCTGACGCCGCTCGTGGAGCGGCAGTTGCAGGACCGCGCCGCGCGGCACGGCACGTCGGTCGAGGCCGAAAAGGCGGAGTTCGTGCGCGAAAAGCAGCCGCTCGAGGAGTTTTCGACACCCGAACAGATCGGCGCCCTCGCCGCCTTCCTCTGCTCCGATGCCGCGCGCACCATGACCGGCACCGCCCTGCCGGTCGATGGTGGCTGGACTGCGCGGTGACACGCCGCCCTCCCAGCCAGCGCCGAGCCTCCGCCCGGTGGCGCCCCATAGCAGGCGCGTGACCGGCTTCAGCCCAAGGCGATGATCGTCCGTCGCCCAACCCCGCCCTCGTCCGGCGCCCGCGCCAGGCGCTCCTGTAGCCCGGCAAGGGCCTCTGGCGTCAGGATCGTCGGCTCGGTCCCGTTCTTCGCGCGCCGGTCGCCGAGCCGTGCAGGGCCGTCCGCATTTCAGCGCTGGCTCACGCGCGCCCCACGCTCAGCTCCTAAACCACGGGCAGGGACACGACATCCACGCGGCAGCGTGCCCCTCGAAACCAAGCCTCCGGCAAACCCGGTCGGTTCGGTATCGGGCGCGGCGACCAGCAACGCGTCGTGCATGCGGCCCATGGTCGGAAAGTTCGATGACCACGCACGTATCGCCCTTCTCGCTGCTCCAGGGATATTGGGCAGAGGCCGAGCTATTCTGGCGTTAAACTATTGATTTTATTGGCGTCCCCTAGGGGATTCGAACCCCTGTTTGCGCCGTGAGAGGGCGCCGTCCTGGGCCTCTAGACGAAGGGGACAGCCGGGGCGGGCCAGGACGCCCGCCGCAGATCCGGGGTGATAGCCGAACGCCGCGCCAGGTTCAAGCGAGGCGTCCGGCTGTCCGCCGCAGGCTACGATGCGGTCAATACGGCCCCTTCGGCCCTGAGGGTGCCGCGCTCTCGCCGCGCGCGGCGGCGACGGCCGCCTTGGCGGCGCCAGCAAGCAGCGCATTGTCCGACTGGATGGTCGTGAACTGGAAGCCCCGCGCGATCATGTTCCGCGCCCCTGCCGGCGATCCGGTATGAATGCCTGGGCGGACACCGTGACGCCGGGCCGCCGCGCAGATCGTATCGATGGCCGCGTTCACGACGTCGTCCGTCGGATCGCCTTGCGGCGGACGGCCCAGCGAGATGGCGAGGTCGGCGGGCCCGACATAGATGCCGTCGAGGCCGGGGGTCGACAGGATCTCGTCGAGATGGTCCATCGCTTTCCTGGTCTCGATCATGGCGATCGCCAGCACGGTGGTGTTCGCGTGCTTGAAGTAATCCCCCCCATGGACCCAGCCAGCGCGCACAGGCCCGAAGCTGCGATAGCCGACCGGCGCATAGCGACACGCGCCAACGAAGGCCTCGGCCTCGGCGCGCGTGTTGATCATCGGACAGATGATCCCGAAGGCGCCGGCATCGAGCAGCTTCATGATGATCCCCGGCTCGTTCCACGGCACGCGCGCCAGCGCGGTCATCCCGACCGTGGAAATCGCCTGCATCATCCCGACCGCGGATTGATAGTCGACGAGACCATGCTGCAGGTCGACGGTGAGCGAGTCCCACCCGCATTGCGCCATGTTCTCGGCGGCGACCGCGCTGGGTATGCCCAGCCAGCCGTTGATCACGGCGCCACCGGCCTGCCAGATCGTCTTGACCCTGTTCTCGCGCATGTCGCCTTCCCCCGTTCCTGGCGGCCCCGCCGCCGACGCGGTGATCAGACCCCGGCGCGGTCGCGATGGCAAGCCAGACCCGGCAGGCCGCGCGCTGTCGTAACATCGCTGTTGTCGTGAATGCCTGCGTCGAATAGCGTCCGCGTATGCGGTGGATGTTAAACGAACTACCGCCTTGAGGAGGGGAGAAGCGCATGACGACGAAAAGGATTTCCCGCCGGCGCCTGATGGCGCGCGGCGCTGCTGCGACCGCGGCCGGCATCGGCGCCTTCCATGTCAGCGGCGCGCATGCCGCGGGCAGGCTCGAGATCGGGCTGTGGGACCACTGGGTGCCCGGCGCCAACGATGCGATGAACGCACTGTGCCGCGAGTGGGCGGCGCGCGAGAAGGTCGACCTGCAGATCGACTTCATCACGACGCTCGGCCAGAAACACCAGCTGACCGTCGCCGCGGAGGCCGCCGCCCGCGCCGGCCACGACCTGCTGATCTTCACGGGCTGGGCCGCGTCGGACCACGCGCGGTTGCTGGAACCGGTCGACGATGTGATGAGCGACCTGGTGAAGACCAACGGCGCGCCCAACCGGACGGCCGAGTATCTGGGCAAGGTCAATGGCAAATGGGTCGCCGTGCCATGGGCCGTGATGAGCGCGCTCAAGCCGCCCTGCTCGCGTATCGACCTGCTAAAGCAGCATGCGGGCATCGACGTGCAGGCGATGTATCCGGCGGGCGCGCCGCCCAAGGCCGATGCCTGGACCTGGGACGCGTTCCTGGTCGCCGCGGAGAAATGCGCGAAGGCCGGAGTGCCGTTCGGACTGCCGGTCAGCCAGTTCGGCGACTCGGTCGACTGGGTCGGCGCGCTCTTCCAGGCCTACGGCGCCCAGCTCGTGAACTCCAAGGGCGACATCATCGTCAAGTCCGATGCCGTGAAGCAGGTGCTGGAATACTCGAAGAAGCTTGTCCAGTGGCTGCCCAGCGACGTCTTCACCTGGGACGACGCAGCCAACAACCGCTGGCTGATCTCCGGCCGCGGCGCCCTGATCATGAACCCGCCGAGTTCCTGGGCCGTCGCCGTGCGCGACGCGCCGCAGATCGGCGCGCAGCTCTGGACCCATGGCATGCCGGCGGGACCGAAGGGCCGCTACGCGCCGTTCACGTCGAACTTCGCCGGGATCTGGTCCTTCGCCAAGAACAAGTCGGCGGCCAAGAGCCTGCTGCGGCATCTCAGCACCCCAGCCTCGGTCGAGAAACTGGTCGCGGCGAGCCAGGGCTACGACATTCCGTCCTTCGCGAATCTGACGACGTTCAAGACCTGGGCGGAAGTCGGGCCGCCGAAGGGCACGCTCTACCACTACCCGAACCCGCACAACCACCAGATCGCCTCGATCGCGGCGGCGCCGGCGCCGCCCCGGATCGCCAACCAGATCTACGTGCAGGGCGTGATGCCGAAGATGATCGCGCGCATCACCCAGG
>JBIKXN010000396.1:0-3853 GCA_044355765.1 Alphaproteobacteria bacterium | reverse complement strand
CGGCCCGTGTCGATCGCGATGTTGGGATCGTTGCGGACGGCCGCGATCTGGTCCTTGGACAGATTGCGGGCGAAGTCGATGTCGCCCTTCTCGAGCTGCAGGCGCTGCGATGCGGGCTCGGGCACGTGCCTGACGATGACACGCCGGTTCTTCGGCGCGCCCTTGATCCAGCCGGCATTCGCCTCGAGCGTGTATTGCTCGTTGGGCCGCCATGTCCGCAGCGAATATCCGCCCGAGCCGGCGGAGTTCTGCTTCATCCACGCATTGCCCCAGTCGCCATCCTTCTCGTTCGCCTTCACGAGCTTCGAATCGACGACCGAAGCGACAGCGGCGGTCAGGCAGTAGTAGAAGAACGTCGGCGCGTAGGGCTTCGCGACCTCGACGACCAGCGTGCTGTCGTCGGTGGCCCGGATGTTCTGGGCGGCGTTGTCCTTGTTGAGCCCGAACTGGGTCAGAATGAAGCCCGGCGCCTTGTTGATCGTGACCGCGCGCTGCAAGGAATAGGCGGCGTCGTGAGCGGTGACCGGATTGCCGGAATGGAATTTCACGCCGGAGCGGATCTTGAACGTAAAGGTCCTGCCATCGGCCCCCACCGACCAGCTTTCGGCCAGCTCCGGCACCAGCTTGTTCGGATCCTTCGCGTCGACGTTGATCAGCTTGTCATAGACGTTGGCGACGGCCTCGACGCCCGAGAACTCGAACGCCTCGGCCGGATCGAGCGAGATGATGTCGTCGATCGCCTTTGCCATGACCACCGTGTCGCGCGGCGTCTGCGCCGGCGCCGGAGTCAGGAATGTCGTCGCCGCAAGCAGGCCGAGCGCGGCCGCGGTCATGAAGCGCATATCGTATCTCCCTCCACCTGATAGGGGATCTTCGACAGCCCGCACTCCGCAAGTCAAGCGCTGCCGACGGGACAGCACGCCCCTGACAGATTGGCAGAACCTTAGCGAAAGCCTACGATGCCCGAAGATGTCCACCGATGCACGGCCGACGCCGCGTTATCGCCGATAGGGGAACCGGATGCCGACCTGGACCGACGGCTACGTCGCCGACATCGCCTATACCAGCGAGTTCTACTCGGAGATCTCGCCGGGATGGCTGGCGACCGCCGCGACGCTGCTTGGGCACCGGGCGCCGGATCTCGCGGGGCCGTTCCGCTGGGCCGAGCTGGGATGCGGCCAGGGCGTATCCGCGAATGTCTTCGCCGCCACCAATCCCCGCGCGGAATTCCACGGGTTCGACTTCAACCCCGCGCATATCGAGAGCGCGCGCAGGCTGGCGACGTCGGCGGGTCTGCGCAACGCGCATTTCCACGAAATGTCCTTCGGCGAGATCGCCGCGGCGCCGGACGGACGCATCCCGCAATTCGACTTCATCGTCGCCCACGGCATATGGAGCTGGGTATCCCCGGCCGTGCGCGACCAGCTCGTCGCCGCGGTCGGCAGGCATCTTGCGCCCGGCGGGCTGCTCTATGTCAGCTACAACAATCTGGTCGGATGGAACGCGATGCTGCCGGTGCAGCGTCTGATCCGCGAATGGGCGCGCACACGGCCCGGAACTTCGCTGGAGAAAGCGCGCGACGGCTTCGCCTTCGCGCGTGGCCTCGCCAATTCCGGCGCCGCGTTCTTCGCCGCCAACCCGACTGCCGCGACGCGGCTGGAGAACGCGCAGACTGCGGCCCCCCGATACATCGCCCACGAATACATGCACGACAATTGGGAACCGAGCCTGTTCCACGAGGTCGCCGAAGCGCTGGATAGCGCGAAGCTTTCATTCATCGGCAGCGCCACCCTGGTCGAGAATGTCGACGCGATCAGCCTGCCCGCCGACACGATCAAGATGATCGCAGAGGTCGCCGATCCACGGTTACGCGAGACCGTACGCGACTTCGCCAGCAACCGCGCCTTTCGCCGCGACATCTATCGCCGCGGCAGCGAGCGCATGCCGACCGGCGAGCATCGCGAGCGGCTGGACGCGATGCTGCTGGTCGCGGCGACACGCGCTGGCGAGAAGGAGATCAAGATCGCGACCGGCATCGGCAATTTCGGACTGCGCGGCGAACTCCACGGCCAGATCCGCGACCGGCTGGCCCAGGGTCCGATGAGCTTCCGGGACCTGACGCTTCTGCCCGGGCTGGCGCGTCAGCCGCTCGCGGAAGCGCTCCAGGCGTTCATCTTCCTCGTCGCGGGCGGCGTCGCCCATCCGGCGCCGGCGCCCGCCCCCGACCCCGCCGCCATCGCCGCGGCTCGGGCGCTCAACGCAGCGATCGCGCGGCACAACGCCATGGGCGGCGAGATCTCCGCCCTCGCCGCGCCGGCAATCGCCAGCGGCTTCCGGGCCGACATGCCCGAGACGGCGACCGTCGCGGCACTGCTCGAGGGCGTCGCCAGCGCAGATGCCATCGCCGGCAGCATCGTCGCGCATCTCGAGCGCGCAGGCCGGCAGGTCGTCAAGGATGGCAAGGCGATCCAGGACCGCGCGGCGGCGGTCGCCGAGATGACCGCTACGGTCAACCGGCTGCTCGCCGAGCGCGCCCCGCTCTGGAAGCGCCTCGGCGCAGTACCGGCGGGCTGAAGATCGGCGGTCCGGGCCTGAGAGCAGTTTCCCGCCGCACGGGATGGGAGAGGGATTCGCTGGTGGCGCGAAATGTGAACAGAGCGGGCGACCGGGCCGACGAGACCACCATGGACGACAGAACCTTTGTCGAAGGACCTGCGGCGTCGGATCGTAGCAGCGGCTGAAGAGGACACGTCGCGTCGCGCCGCGGCGGTCCGCTTCTCGGCGAGCGAGAGCTGGGCGATCAAGCGCATGCAGTGCTGGCAGAAGACCGGGGGCGGGGCGCCGGCCCGGATGCGCGCTCATCCCAAGGCACTGCCCTCACGCGGCGCAAACCCGCCGCTCCCGGCGTAGGGGAGAAAACGAAAGCGCTGCGCGCGATGCCAGCCACCAAAGCTAGACGCTGAGATACTGGCTGCGCAGCCCCTCGTCCGCGCGCAGCGCCGCCATGGTGCCCGAGAACCGTACCGATCCGGTCTCGATGATCGCGGCGTGGTCGCTGACAAGGGTCGCGAAATGCAGATTCTGTTCGCAGAGCAGCACGGTCAGCCCCTCGCGCTTCAGCGCCAGGATGGCCTTGGCCATCTGCTCGACGATGACCGGCGCCAGCCCTTCGCTGGGTTCGTCGAGCAGGACCAGAGCAGGGTTGCCCATCAGCGTGCGGGCGATCGTCAGCATCTGCTGCTCGCCGCCGGACATCCGGCCGCCAGGCCGGCCGCGCATCGCCGCGAGATTGGGGAAAAGCTCGAACAGGCGCTCGGCCGTCCAAGCGGGCACGCCCGGCCGCGGCGGGCGCCGCCCGACCTCGAGATTTTCCATCACCGTGAGATCGGTGAAGATGCGGCGGTCCTCCGGAACGTAGCCCAGCCCGAGTCGCGCGATCGCGTGCGACGGCAGACCGGAGATCAGGCGTCCGTCGAAACGCACCGTGCCGCCGCTTGGCTGGACCAGACCCATCACGGCCTTGAGCGTCGTCGACTTGCCAGCGCCGTTGCGTCCCATCAGCGCCAGGACGCTGCCCTGCGCGACCGTGAGGCCGACGCCATGCAGGACATGCGCTTGTCCGTAATGCGCGTGCAGGCCATCGACCTCGAGAATAGCCATCAATGCCCCCCCGACACGTCGCCCGCGCCGAGATAGACCGCCCGAACCCGCGGATCGGCGCGGACTTCGGCCGGCTGTCCGGCCGCGATCAACGCGCCGCGGTCGAGCACCAGGATGCGGTCGGCGTGCCCGAAGACCACGTCCATGTCGTGCTCCGTGAACAGGACCGCGAGGCGACGCGTGCGGGCGATCT
>JBIKXN010000395.1:0-3859 GCA_044355765.1 Alphaproteobacteria bacterium | reverse complement strand
GAAATATGCTCAACTAGTGAAGAATGATGATTTAATGGAGGGTCAGGGGATCGTGTCCCCGCACGTGGTGTAGGAGCTGAGCGCGGCGCGCGCGAAGAAGGCGGTGGCGTGCGCGCGAGGATCGGGGTCGCGCCCTCGCGTGGTCCTGCGCGCGAGAGAGGTGGAGTGGAAAACGCGATGGGGTATCGGTGCTGCGCCACTCCCGAAGCTGAACACGAATACGCGGACAAGCGCGACCACCAAGCTCCCCTGCGCGCTTCGCGCATAGGGGAGAAACAGGTTTGCGCAGCGTGACGGGTGTCGCTTGGGTACGCAGGCGCGCGCGGTGCGGCGCGCGACCGAAGACGGCCCCTCAGCCGCCCGCCGCCGCGAACGCCGCGCCGAAGAAGGACGACAGGCGCGCGTAGAGGAGCCGCTGGTTGCGCGGCTTGACGATGCCGTGGCCCTCGTCGTCGAAGACCAGCGTGTCGTAGGCGACACCGGCGGCGTCGAGGGCCGCGCGCATCGCCGCGACATTGGCGGGCGTGACGTTGGGATCGCGCGCGCCCTGGACGATCAGCAGCGCGCCCTGCACCGCCGCGGCGAAATGCACCGGCGAGCGCTCGCGATACCGCGCGGGGACCTGATCGGGGCGGCCGCCCATCATCTCCTCGCTATAGGGGCGCAGATCGGGGCGCGTGGTCTCGTAGTCGACCACGAGATCGGTCATGCCGCAGATCGGCGCGGCCGCGGCGACGATCTCGCGCGGCCAGCGCGTGATCGCGCACCAGGACGAATAGCCGCCATAGGACGTGCCGGTGATCCCGACGCGCCCGGGCGTCGCGATGCCCGCGCGGATCAGGTGCTCGATGCCCGTCCGGATGTCGTCCTGCTCCAGCCCGCCCCAGCCGGTCTCCTTGATCTTCTCGCGGAAGGCGAGGCCGAAACCGGTCGAGCCGCGATAGTTCGGCTCCAGCACGTCGAAGCCGCTCCAGGTCATGTACTGGACGAAGGGGCTGATCCGCGCCTCGGCATGCGCGGTCGGACCGCCATGCACCTGCACGATCAGGCCGCGCGAAGGCTGATGCCGCGTGCGATAGAGCCACCCCTGGATCTCCAGCCCGTCGCTGGAATTCCAGGCGATGCTCTCCGGCGCGGCGAAATCCACGGGGCGCAGCCTGGTATAGGGCCAACCGCGCGACAGGCTGAGCGCGGCACCGGGGAATTCCTTCGACAGGCGCACGATGTCGCGGGGATGATGCGCGTTCACGAACGTCCCCACCCAGCGGCCGTCCTTCGTCGGCGCCAGCGGCAGGAAGGTTCCCGGCGGCCCGCCGAAATCGGGCAGCTTCGCTCCGTCGGCGTCGTGGACGACGGCGCGCGTCACCGCGCGCATGGTCTCGACGACCACGAAGCCGCCATGGCCCCGCAACGGATAGGCGGTCTCGACGTCGCGCGCCGGATCGTCGACGATCCACTGCACGGTCCCGTCGCGGCGCGACCAGATCCCGACGCGCTTGTGGGTCGGCGTCTCCGCGACCACCACCGCACGCTCCCCGTCCCCACTCAGCCAGCGTCCCGAGAGCTTCGCGGCATCGCCCGCGTTCAGCACCTCGCGGTCGTCCGAACCGTCGATGCCGACGCACCAGAGCTGCGTGCCCGCGGGATGGCGATCCTTGCGGGTGTAGAGGACGAAGCGCCCCTGGTCGTCCAACTGCGGCGCGCCGGTGCCCGCGCGCTGCGGCCGCGCGATCACGCGCCGCGCGCCGGTGACGGTGTCATGGACATGGACCAGGAAGGGCTCGATCTCGGCGCCGCTCTCGGGATCGCGGTTCGCGGCATAGACCAGGAAGCGGCCATCGGGCGTCATGCGTCCGCCGCGCAGGAAATAACCCGGCGTCGCGTCGGTCAGCAGACGGCGCGCATGGGGCGGGTCGATGTCGACCGCGTAGAGCCGCGTGCGCTCGTCGCCGCCGCTGTCCTCGGCGACCAGCACCGCCTTGCCGTCGGGCATCCAGCCGACGACGAAGCTGTCGTCCGGACTGTCGGTGATCCGCACCGGGCCCGCGGTGCCGTCGACGGGTGTCACCCAGACGTCGATCGCGTCGCCGCGTCCGGCCCAGGAAAACGCGACGCGGGCGAGATCGGGCGCCACGCTCTGCGCCACCACGCGCGGCAGCGCCAGCACCTCGGACAGGAATTCGTCGGGCGTTCCCTCGAAGCTCATGGCCGTCAATGCGCCTCCGCCCAGGACCGGCCATGGCCGGCTTCCACGACCAGCGGCACGGAAAGATCGACGGCGGGCGCCGCGGCTCCCTCCATCGTCGCGCGCAGCAACGCGATCGTCGTCTCGCGTTCGGCCGGATCGATCTCGAAGACGAGTTCGTCATGCACCTGCAGCAGCATGCGCGCCGATAGCCCGGCGGCCGCGAGCGCGCCGGGAATGCGGATCATCGCCCGCTTGATGATATCGGCCGCGCCGCCCTGGATTGGGGCATTGATCGCCGCGCGTTCCGAAAAGCTGCGCTGCGCCGGATTTTTCGAGGCTATGCCCGGCAGGTGGCAGCGCCGGCCGAATGGCGTGACGACATATCCATGCTCGCGCGCGAATTTGCGCGTCCTGTCCATGTAGTCGCGGATTCCGGGGTAGCGCTTGAAATAGGCGTCGATATAGGCACGCGCCTCGCCTTGCGGGATGGAAAGCTGGCGCGCGAGGCCGAAGGGCGAGATGCCGTAGACGATGCCGAAATTGATCGCCTTGGCGCGGTTGCGGATCTCCCTGGTCATGTCGGCGAGCGCGACGCCGAAGACCTCGCTGGCGGTAAGCGCGTGGATGTCCTGGCCGTCGCGGAAGGCCTGGCGCAGCACGTCGATGTCCGCGACATGCGCAAGGAGCCGCAATTCGATCTGCGAATAGTCGAGGCTGAGCAGCTCGCGGCCCGGCTCGGCGACGAAGGCGGTGCGGATCTTGCGACCTTCCTCGGTGCGCACCGGGATGTTCTGCAGGTTGGGATCCGACGACGACAGCCGCCCGGTCGAGGTCGCCGCCATCGCGAAGGACGTGTGCACACGGCCCGTTTTCGGATCGATCTGGTCGACCAGCGCGTCGGCATAGGTCGACTTGAGCTTCGCCAGCTGGCGCCAGTCCAGCACCAGCTGCGGCAGCGCGTGACCGGCGGCGGCCAGATCCTCGAGCACCTCGGCGCCGGTCGCGTAGGCGCCTGTCTTGGTGCGCGCCGGCCGCGTGCCGTCGGGCAGCTGCAGCGCCATCTCGTCGAACAGGATCGTGCCGAGCTGGGCGGGCGAACCGATGTTGAAGGCGCGCCCGGCCGCCGCGTGGATCCGCTCCTCGAGCTCCGCCAGCCGCGCGGCGAGATCGGCGGAGACGCGGCGCAGCGCGTCGCGATCGACCTTTATGCCCGCGCGCTCCATCGCCGCGATGACCGGCACCAGCGGCCGCTCGATCGTCTCGTAGACGCGCACCAGATGCTCGGCGACCAGCCGCGGCTTGAGCAGCCGGTGCAGGCGCAGCGTCACGTCCGCGTCCTCGGCGGCGTAGTCGCGCGCCCGGTCCAGCGCCACCTCGGCGAAGCCGATGCGGTTCTTCCCCGTCCCCGTCACCTCGTCATAGGTGATCGTCTTGTGGCCGAGATGGAGCTGCGCCAGCTCGTCCATGCCATGGCCATGCGCGCCGCCCTCGAGCACGCAGCTGATCAGCATCGTGTCGTCGACCGGCGCCACGGCGATGTCGCAGCGCGCCAGGATCAGGGCGTCGTATTTGATGTTGTGGCCGATCTTGAGGACCGAGGGGTCCTCGAGCAGCGGCTTGAGGATCGCAAGGGCGGCGGCGCGCGCGACCTGGCCGGGCACCGCCGTCGGC
>JBIKXN010000044.1:0-12897 GCA_044355765.1 Alphaproteobacteria bacterium | reverse complement strand
GCACGGCATGCGCCCCGCGGAGACGTCCATTGTGCCACCGCTGCGTCGCGAATGCGCGCCCCCGGTTCAGCCGCGCGAAACGGCGCGCGCCTCGAGCGCGGCCCTCATGCCCCTGGCGGCGCGCGAGAATGCCTCCAGCCTGCGGCGCGCGATTTCCGCGTCGTCGTCTTCGGCCGATAGCAGGATCGCCGCCGCCGCCCGGCGACCCGAAAACAGGACGCCGCGCGCCTGGGCGAGCTTGGCGTGCAGGCGCGAGCCCAGGAAGCGGCCGTCCACCCAATAGACGACCGTCGCGACCCGCCGCGTGCCGCCGCCAGCCAGGTGCCGGCAGGGCGCGTCGAGCGTCGTCGCGTCGATGGCGATCCGCGCCGCACCCTCCGCGACCGGCCGCCAGCGCGCGTCCTGCAGCGCGTTGGCGAAGCCGACGAGTTCCGCGCCGTCGCGCTGCGCGGCATAGAAGACGACGTGGACGTCGACCGCGTGGCCGGCCGCGTCCATGAAGCGCGCGCGGCCCTCGCCGTCGGCGCCCGGAAACACCGGATGCCAGTCCTGGCGCGGCGCCGTCGCCCGCCAGCCCGGCGCGTCGAGTGCGGCGAGATCGACCGGGCCGCGACCATCCGTCGCCATCCCCCGGTCGAGGCGCAGCGCCTGGATCGGGCCGACCGCCGCCGCCGCCGTCACCGCGGCCGCGGCGATCCAGAAATTCCGCGGCGCGGTCGCGCGGCGCGGCGGCGGCTCCAGCCACCCGGGCGGACGCCAGGGGCCTGGCGGATCCCCGAGCGCCCTGCCGATCGCGCAAAGGGCGAGCATCACGCCCAGGAAGAACACCCACCCATAGACGACATGGTCGATGCCGGACGCGATGCGATGATCGCTCGCATGGGCGAGCACCACGATCCCCAGCGCGCGCGCCGCATTGGCCAGCACCGGCACGGCGATCGCGAGGGCGAGGAAGATCGTACGCCGGCGCCAGTCCGCGATCGCGCGGTCGGCGAAGGCGACCGCGAAGGCGAAGGCGGCCGACAGGAACCGGAACCCCGCGCAGGCCGCGGCGACATGGAACTCGCCCCCGGGCAGCGCGATGACGGTCCCGTCGACATGGTTCGCGATGCCGAGCGCGTCGAGGCCGGCGGCCACCAGGGCGGTGGTCAGGACTTGCAGCGCTGGCACCAGCTGGTCGCCCGTCGGGACCAGCAGGAGCAGATAGAGACAGGGCAGCAGCAGGGCCGCATAGACGCGCCAGCCGAGCACGGCCAGCAGCAGGCATTGCAGGATGCCCGCGAGTGCGATGTGTTCGATCTCGGCCAGGGTCGCGGCGCGGCCGACCAGCCACAGGACGCCGCCGAGCGCGGCGCCGAGCGCGGGCAGCGTCGCCGCAGGAGCCGGCGCGGTGCATGCCGCGACGCCCCGGCGGGCATATGCAAGACAGGCGGCGATCGGGACCGCCAGCAGGCAGTGGCCGAAATCGCCGGATCCGGTCCACACGTCCCAGGCCGTGCGCAGGCTGCCCGCGAACAGGATCAGGATCGCCGCGGTCCCGGCCGCGAGCGATGCCGCGGCGGCGGTCCAGGCGATGCGCAAGGCGGGTGCAGGCTGGTCCCGGAGGCTCATGAAATGCGCCCATCCCGCGGCAGGGGGCCGCGTCGTCTTTATCGACCGGCAAGGCTTTCGCGACCCGGGTGCGGCGTGGTTACGTCTTCCGCGTTTGCGACACGCGCAGGAACGCCTGGGGCATGGACTGGACCGACGTCAATTGGATCAAGCCGCTGCTGCTGCCGCCCGGCGCGATGCTGATCGTCATTCTGGCCGCGCTGCTGCATGGCGGCCGGTCGGGGCGCGCGGTCGCGCTGGTCGCCACGCTCGCGCTCGCGGTCATCGCCATGCCGGCCTTCGACCGGACGCTCAATGCCGCCCTCGAGCGCGCCATCCCCGAGGCCGAACGCGGGCTCGTGCCTGGAGCGATCGTCGTGCTCTCGGCCGATTACCGCGACCACGCGCCCGAGTATGGCGAGGCGGCAGTCGGACCGGCGACGCTGGCGCGGCTGCGCCACGCCGCCTTCCTGCATCGCCAGACCGGTCTGCCGATCCTCGTCTCGGGCGGGGGTACGCCGCCGGAGCGTCGGCCGGACATGGGCGAGGCGATGCGGCTGACGCTCGCGCGCGATTTCTCCGCGCCGCCGCGCTGGGTCGAAGGGCGCTCGCGCAACACCTACGAAAACGCGGTCGAGAGCGCACGGATCCTGCGCGCGGCCGGCATCGAGGGCGTGATCCTGGTGACGCATGCCTCCCACATGCCGCGTTCGGCGCGCGTCTTCGCCGCCGCCGGTCTGCGCGTGGCGCCTGCACCGGCCGGCGGGATCGGTGCCGCGCCGGTGCCCGTCGCGCGGGACTTCCTGCCGAACGCATCGGCCCTGTTCCGCAGCACCGAGGCGCTGCACGAGATCCTCGGGCTGGTCTGGTACGAAGGCGTGATCCGGCTGCGCGGCGGGGCCGCTCGCTGAACGTCGCCGCGGATTCCCGTTGCCGGCCGCGCGCGCCATCGCGTAGGACACGATGGACCGGGCATGCCCGGATGTGACAGGGGAGCCGCGCGGGGCATGAAGGAACGCGTCGCCGTCATCGGTCTCGGATATGTCGGCCTGCCGCTCGCGATCGCGCTGGCGCGGCACCTCCCGACGGTCGGCTTCGACATCGACGCCGCGCGCGTCGCCGAACTGGTCGCCGGGCGCGACCGCACCGGCGAGGTCGACGCCGCGACGCTCGCCGCGTCGTCGCTGCTGCGGACCACAGACGTCTCCGCGCTCCGCGGCTGCAGCATGTTCATCGTCACCGTCCCGACGCCCATCGATGCCGCCAACCGTCCCGACCTGACGGCGGTGCGCGCCGCCTGCCGCACGGTCGGCGCGGCGATCGGTCCTGGCGCGATCGTTGTGCTGGAGAGCACGGTCTATCCCGGCGTGACCGAGGATGTCTGCGGACCCGAGATCGCACGCGTCTCGGGTCTCGCCTGCGGCCGCGATTTCCTGCTCGGCTACAGCCCGGAGCGCATAAACCCCGGTGATCGCGAGCACACCGTCGAGCGCATCACCAAGGTCGTCGCCGGTCAGACTCCGGAGGCGCTGGATCGGATCGCGGCCGTCTACGCCGCGGTCACCTCGGGTGGCGTCTTCCGGGCGCGCGACATCCGCACCGCCGAGGCCGCGAAGGTGATCGAGAACGCCCAGCGCGACATCAACATCGCTTTCGTCAACGAGATCACGATGATCTTCCGGCGGCTCGGCGTGTCGGTCCACGATGTGCTCGCGGCGTCGCGAACGAAGTGGAATTTCCTGCCCTTCGCGCCGGGCCTCGTCGGCGGGCATTGCATCGGCGTCGACCCTTATTATCTCGCGGATCTCGCGCAGCGCCTCGGCCACCATCCCGAGGTCGTGCTCGCCGGACGGCGCATCAACGACCGGATGGGCCATTACGTGGCCGACGAGCTGGCCCGCGCGCTCGCCCGCCAGTCGCGGGAACGTCGCGCGGCGCGGGTGCTGATGCTCGGCCTGACCTTCAAGGAGGACGTGCCGGATCTGCGCAACTCGAAGGTCATCGACGTGATCCGCGGCCTCGAGGGGTGGGGCCACGAGGTGCTCGTGCACGATCCGCATGCCGACCGTGCGGAGGCGAAGCACGAATACGGCGTCGACATGATCGGCGATCTCGACGGGCTGGGAGCCTTCGACTGCGTGGTCGCGGCCGTCGCCCATCGCGCCTATGCGGCGTTCGACACCGGACGCCTGGCGACGCTCACGCGCCCGGGCGGCGTGATCGCCGACGTCAAGGGCGTCTGGCGCAGCCTGGAGATGCCGCCAGACCGCGTGCGCTGGGAACTCTGAGGCGGCACGCGGCGGTCGCAAAACCGGTGGGGCCATCCTATGCTCGCGGCGGGCGAGGGGAGCCGCCGCGCCCGCCGCAAGACGGAGCCCCGCATGAACCGGATGTCCCGCCCCGATCCCGCCCCCGGGAACCTGGAGCCCTGGCAATGGCCCGATCCGGTATGGCGCGGTATCGTCGCGAAGGTGCGCGCAGGGCGATCGCTGAAGCCGGACGCCTGGCCCGACGGCGCGCGCTGCGCGGTGGCGCTGTCGTTCGATTCGGACCATGAGACCGGCACGCTGCGCGAGGGCGACACGTCGCCCGGTCGCCTGAGCCAGGGCCAGTTCGGTGCCCGCCAGGGCGTGCCGCGGATCCGGCGCCTGCTGGACCGCAAGGGGATCAAGGCGAGCTTCTTCGTGCCGGCGGTGGTGGCGATGCTCTATCCCGACGAGCAGCGCGCGCATGTCGATGCGGGACACGAGGTGGCGCTGCATGGCTGGATCCACGAGCTCAACAGCAAGCTGCCCCACACCGCCGAGCGCGACCTGATGCTGCGCGCCGCCGACGCGCTGGAGCGGATCGCCGGTCGGCGCCCGGTCGGGCTGCGCACCCCGTCCTGGGATTTCAGCCCGCATACGCTGGCGATCTGCCGCGAGATGGGGCTTTTGTACGATTCCTCGCTGATGGCGGACGACGACCCCTACGAATTGCTCGAGGACGGCGAGCCGACGGGGCTTGTCGAGCTGCCCGTCGAATGGATCAAGGACGACGCGCCCTATCTCAACATGCAGCGTTTCGCGGCCATCCGTCCCTACACGCCGCCCTCCGGCGTGCTGGAGATCTTCAAGGCCGAGTTCGACGGTGCCTGGGACGAGCGCGGGCTCTTTGTCCTGACCATGCATCCGCACATCATCGGCCACCGGTCGCGGATGTATCTGCTCGAGGCGCTGATCGAGCATATCCAGGCCAAGGGATCGGTATGGTTCGCGACCCATGCCGAGGTCGCCGCCCATTGCAAGCAGGCGGCCGGGCTGTGAGCCGGCATCGCGCCGCGAGGAGGAACTGCGAATGAAGATCACCGACGTCGAGACGATCCTGCTGCGCCTGCCCGTCGTGCGCGAGATCGGCGATGGCTGCCAGACAATCTGCGTCATCCGGGTCCACACCGACGAGGGGATCGTCGGCATCGGCGAGGCGCATACCAATCCGCTCGCGGCGCAGGCGGTCATCGATTCGCCGCTCTATTCGGTGTCCGCGCAGGGCCTCAAGCACGTCCTGATCGGCGAGGATCCGCGCGACGTCAACCGGCTCTGGGACAAGATGTACAAGCACACCCAGACCTATGGCCGTCGCGGCCTGCTGATGCATGCGCTCTCCGGCATCGACATCGCGCTCTGGGACATCCTGGGAAAGAGCCTGGGCCAGCCGGTCTATCGGCTGCTCGGCGGCGCGCGCCGCAAGACGCACCACGCCTATGCGTCCGACCTGTCGCAGCCGACGCTGGAGGAGACGATCGAACTGGCGCTCAAGCACAAGGAGGCCGGCTACCGTGCGATGAAGTTCGGCTGGGGGGCGCTCGGCAAGGACCGCAAGTCGGACATCGCCGTCGCGTCGCGGCTGCGCCAGGCGCTAGGTGCCGATTTCGACATCATGATCGACATGGGCTTCTCGGTGCCGCTCGACCACGCCATCCATCTCGGCCGCGCCTATGCCGAGCACGACCTGTTCTTCCTCGAGGAGCCGCTGTCTCCCGATGACGTCGCCGGCTTCGCGAAACTGGTCGCCGCGTCCCCGACGCCGATCGCGACGGGGGAGAAGGCGAGCCACGAATTCGACTATCTCGACCTCATGGATCGCGGCCAGCTACGCATCGTCCAGCCCGACATCGCGCGCATGGGCGGCATCTCGTCGACGATGCGCGTGGTCGCCCATGCCGAGGCGCGCAACGTGCGCGTCATCCCGCATTGCTGGTCGACCGACATCCTCGTGGCGGCGACGCTGCACTGCATATCGACTATGCGGGACTGCCCCTATCTGGAATACAACGTCACCGACAATCCGCTGCGCACGGATCTGCTGGTCGATCCGATCCGGCCGACGCGCGGCGCGGTGACCGTGCCCGAGAAGCCGGGTCTCGGCATCGAAC
Source organism: Alphaproteobacteria bacterium (assembly GCA_044355765.1). Classification (GTDB taxonomy): domain Bacteria; phylum Pseudomonadota; class Alphaproteobacteria; order CACIAM-22H2; family CACIAM-22H2; genus CAIOSQ01. The sequence goes on along the minus strand of JBIKXN010000044.1, from coordinate 6,893 downwards.
TGCGCGAGGACACGCTGGCGCGTTTCCGCTGGACACCCTGAACTCCGGACGAAGCCTGCCGTTCCAGCGCCGGCCGGAGGCGGCGCGGACCGCGTCATGCCCATCGCCGATGCCGTCGCCAGCCCGAGGGTCGCGTCGGACGGCGCCGTAAGCCGTCGCGAGCGTAGGGCAAGGCGACGGCGAACGCGGCCTGGACCCCATCGATGCGATCGGCGGTCCTGCGGCGGTCCGGCCCCCGCCATGCCGGACATCGGGGCCGTCGCTTGCGATCCGACGCGATCCCGGCGCCGCCCCGCCTCGCCGCTTTGCCTGTACGCGCATGCCGTCAACTTGTTATGATAAGTCCCGGTGCCGGCTGGTCGCGCGCGATCGGGACGCGACGCGGAGGTGGCATGGAGGAACGCATGTCGCAGGGGCTCTCTTCGTCGGGCTCTCACGCACCGACGCCCGCCGACGGGATCGGCCGGGTCGCCGGCGCGATCCGCTCCGGGATCGACGAAATCCTCAGCCATCTCGGCGCTGCCCTGCTGACGGCGATCATCCTGGTCGTGCTGGGTGGCGTCGTGTCGCGCTACGCCTTCAACGCCTCGTTCAGCTGGACCGAAGAAGCCGGTCTCTGGCTCTTCACCTTCCTCATCTTCACGATGCTGCCGATCGCGACGCGCCGCAGCCGCCATATCGCGCTCGACATCGCGCAGGGGCTTCTGCCGCCGCTCGGTCGCCGCGTCGTCGCGACCCTCGCGACGGCGACGATCGCGTATACGATCATCCGGCTTTTCACGGCCGGCCTCGGCATCGCGTCGCTGACCTCCGGCACCAGCATCACGCTCGGCCTGCCGTCCTGGTGGCAATACGCCGTGATCCCAGCCTCTGCCGCGGCGCTTTTCGTCTGCCAGATCCTCGAGACGCTGGAGCCGGGCAGCGATCGACGCGGCGGTCTCGCGGCCATCGGGATCGCCGTCCTCGCTTGGCTGACGATCGATGTGTTCGAGGTCATGGGCATCGAGAGCGGCAATCCGGCGCTGCTGCTCGGGGTCGCCTTCGTCGCGACCCTGCTGCTTGGTGTTCCGGTCGCCTATTGCATGCTGTTCGCGGCCTTCCTTGCCAGCGACGCGGGCGATCTGCTTCCGCCGCCGGCGGTCGTCCACAACGTCGTCGTCGGCTCGTCGAAATTCGTGCTGCTCGCGGTCCCGCTCTTCATCGCCGCGGCCCAGATCATGAACGCGGGCGGTCTGACGGTAAGGCTCATCGCGCTTGCCCGTGCGCTGGTCGGGCATCTGCGCGGTGGCCTCGCCCAGGTGAACGTGGTGACCAGCGTGTTCTTCGGCTTCGATTCCGGGTCGTCGACGGCCGATGCGTCGCTGCTGGCCAAGATGACGGTGCCAGAGATGGTACGAAACGGCTATCCCGCGCCGTTCTGCTGCGCGGTGATCGCGGCGTCCGCCATCCTGCCGAATATCATCCCGCCCTCGATCGCGATGCTGATCTTCGCGTCGATCGCCAATGTCTCGGTCGGTAAGCTCTTCCTGGCGGGCATCGTACCCGGCCTGCTGATCGCGTCCCTGCTGATGATCATGGTCTATGTCCAGGCCCGTCGCATGGGCTACGGCAATGCCCAGGCCGCGCCTTCCCTGCGGCTTCTGGTCAGCCCGCTGCTGATGGCGATCCCGGCGCTGCTGCTTTCGGTCGTGATCATCGGCGGGATCAGGTTCGGGATCGTGACGGCCACCGAGGCCGGCGCCGTCGCGGTGGTCTATGCCCTCGCTACCGGCGTGTTCTTCTATCGCGACCTCAACCTGCCGGCCATCTGGCGCGGCCTTCGCGAATCGAGCATCGACAGCGCGATGGTCGGCTTCATGATCGGCGTCGCCGCGCCCTTCGCCTGGGTGCTCGTCGCCGGGCGGATCCCGCAGGGTTTCCTCCAGTTCATGCTCGCCTATGTCAGCGAGAGCTGGACTGTCCTGCTGTGCCTCAATGCGCTGATGCTGTTCGCAGGCGCGTTCCTCGACCTCACGGCGATCATGCTCATCGTGGTCCCGATCGCGCTGCCGCTGATCCTGCAGCTGGGCATCGATCCCGTCCATTTCGGGATCATCGTGGTCGTCAACCTGATGCTCGGCGGGCTGACCCCGCCATACGGATTGCTTGTCTTCATCCCTTCGGCGATCACCGGGACCTCGGTCCAGGCGACCTTCCGGGCGGTGATGCCGTTCCTTGCGATCCTGATCCTCGGCCTCGTGCTGATCACCTACGTGCCGTCGATCTCGCTCGCCCTGGTCCAGATCGCGTTCTGAGCGCGATGCGGGTCCGGGCTTCACCCAACGCGCAAGGGCAAGGCGAACTTGCCCGATGACCTAGGAGGAGACGAAGCGATGAAGCGTAACCTGACATTGGCGGCGGGCGCCCTCGCCGCCGGATTGCTGGCGGCGATCGCGCCGGCCTTCGCTCAGAGCAAGATCACCTGCAAGTTCGGCGTGCTGGGCAATGCGGATTTCCCGGGCACGATCGGCATGCAGCGCATGGCGGATCGCATCAACGCCGGATCCAAGGGTGCGCTCGAAGTTCAGATCTTCCCCAACTCGCAGCTCGGCGGCGAGAAGGAGATGGCCGAGGGCATGCGGCTGGGGTCGGTCTGCGGCGCGCCGGTCAACGTCTCGGTGATGAGCATCTGGGTGCCGGAGGGGCAGCTCTTCGACTTGCCCTTCCTGTTCCGCGACGACAACCATGCCTACCGCGTGCTCGCCGGCGCAGTGGGCAAGCAGATGGCGGCCAAGTACGAGCCGCACGGCTTCAAGGTGATCGGGTTCCTCGTGAACGGAACGCGCCATCCCTTGGGCAAGTTCCCGATCCTCACCCCCGACGACATCAAGGGGAAGAAGATCCGCGTGCTGCAGAGCCCGCTGCATGTCGAGCTTTGGAAGCTGCTGGGCGCCAATCCGACCCCGATCGCATTTCCCGAGGTCTACAACGCCATGCAGACCGGCGTGGTCGATGCGATGGACAACGCCAAGACGACCTACTGGCTGTCCAAGTTCTACGAGGTCGGGCCGCATTTCACCGATCTCGGTCACATCTATTCGATCTCCGCCGTCGCCTTCTCGATGAACTTCTGGCGGCGCCTGTCGCCCGAGTTGCAGGCGCTGGTCCAGTCGGCCGGCGAGGAGGGCATCAAGCTGCAGGACCGGCTGATCGCCGAAGGCGACGAGGAAGCGATGGCGAAAGCGGTCGCCGCCGGCGCGAAATACCACAAGGTCGACAAGGCGCCGTGGCAGCGGGCGATGATGCCGATCTACCAGAACTGGGCGTCCAAGGTCGGCGGCATGGAGATGATCAAGGCCGTGCAGGACACGCCCTGAGCCGGCATCGTGCCGTCCCGGGTGGCGGGGACCGGATTGCATCCGGGCCCCGTCCCCCGGTGTCGTTCAGGGCGCCAGTTCGGGTATCGGCGTCAGCAGAGCCTCGCCGGCGAAATGCCGGCGAAGATTCTCGAGAGCCATGTCTTCGCAATCCAGCCAGGTTTCCTCGGTGCTGCCCGCGATATGCGGCGTGAGCACGGCATTGTCGAGGGTGTGGAACGCCGGCGACATCCGCGGTTCGTCGTCGAACACGTCGAGCCCGGCGCCGGCGATTGCGCGCGACTGCAGCGCCGCGAGCAGCGCGGCTTCGTCGATGATGGTGCCGCGCGCGATGTTGACGATCACCCCGTCCGCGCCGAGGGCGGCCAGCGCCGCGGCATCGACAAGATGGCGGGTCGCCGCGCCGCCCGGCGACGCCACCACCAGCACGTCGGCCCACGCGGCGAGGGCCTGGACGCTCGGGAAATAGCGATGAGCCGTATCTCCGCGAGGATTGCGGTTGTGGTAGCCGACCGGCATGTCGAAGGCCGCGGCGCGCTTGGCGATCTGCAGGCCGATCCGGCCCATCCCCAGGATGCCTAGCTTGCGTCCGGTCGCGCGACGCGCGAGCCCAGGCAGCCGGCCGCTTGTCCACCTGCCCGCGCGGACGAAGCGATCGCCCTCGGCGACCCGGCGGGCGACGGCCAGGAACAGCGCGATCGCATGATCCGCCACGCAGCGGTCGGTGAGGCCGGGCGTATTCGTGACGACGATGCCCCGTGCCCGCGCGGCGGCGATGTCGACCCGGTCGTAGCCGACGCCGAAGCCGGCGACCGTCCGCAGCCGCGGCAGCGCTGCGATCTGCGCTGCCGAGATACCGGTTCCGCCGGTCGTGATCGCCGCCGTCGCCTCCGCCGCGCGCGGATCCCCGACCTCGACGAGCTCGTAGGACGCGGCGAGCCGGGTGAGGAAGGCGTCGCGCAGCCCGCCGAGATTGATGACGCGCTCAGGCATCGGCGACCGCCTTCGCCAGCGCGGCGAGCAGCGCGTCGATCTCGGCCTCGGTGCCGTCGAAGCGGCAGACGAAACGAGCCATGTCCGGCGCGCGGCGCACGAAACGGATGCCCGATCGCTCAAGCCGGTCGAGCGTCGCGGGCGCGGCGCGCAGGAAGATCTCGTTGGCCTCGATCGGCGCCCAGAGCCCGACACCCTCGATCCGGCGGATGCCGGCGTCGAAGCGTGCGGCCAGCGCGTTAGAGCGCCGCGCGTTGCGCAGCCAGAGATCGTTCTCGAGATAGGCAAGCAGCTGCGCGGCGGCGAAGCGCCCCTTGGACCAGACATGGCCGGCGCGCCGGATCTGCCAGGCGATCGTGCGGGCGATCGCCTCGTCGAAGACCACGATGGCGTCGCAAAGCAGCCCGCCGTTCTTGGTCATGCCGAAGGACAGGATGTCGACCCCGCTGCGCGCGACGAGCTCCGCCGGACTGCAGCCGAGCCACGCCACCGCGTTGGCGAAGCGCGCCCCGTCCATATGCACCTTGAGCCCATGGCGCCTGGCGACCGCGGTCGCGGCGCGGACTTCGTCGACGGTGTAGACCGCGCCGAGATCGCTCGCCTGCACCAGATTGACCGAGGCGGGCTGAGAGCGGTGCATCATGCCCTTGCCCTGGGCGCCGATGGCCGCATCGAGCGCGGCCGGATCGATCTTGCCATGCGGTCCGGCGACGGGAACGAGGAGGCCGCCGCCGCTGAAGAAGCCGGTGGCGTTGACCTCGGAGGTCAGCACATGCGCGCGCTCGTGGCAGAAGGCCGCGCCCCAGGACGGCGTGATTGCCGCCATCGCCAACGCATTGGCGGCCGTGCCGGTGGCGACCGCGAAGACCGAGACCTTGGCTTCGAAGATCTCGGCGAAGCGCGTCTGCAGCCGTTGCGACCAGTCGTCGCCGCCATAGCCGGTCGCCGTGTCGGCGTTCGCGCGGGCCAGGGCGGCGATGATCTCCGGCGCAGCCGCGCCGACATTGTCGCTGCGGAAATCCGGGCCCGGCGGCATCGTCGTGTCGTCCATGCGTCGATCTCTCCTCGGTGCAACGCGACCCTAACGGCGACGGCCCGACGATGCTAGCCTCACGCGCGCAACCCGGAGAGCCGCATGCCCACCGAACCGAAGATGTATCTCGATGGTAAGATCGTCGACTACGCCGACTGCAGGATCCACGCGTTTTCCTCCGCCGTGAAATACGGCGCCGCGGTGTTCGAGGGGCTGCGCGGCTACTGGAACGACGAGGCGCGACAACTCTACGTCTTCCGGCTGCGCGAGCACATGGAGCGTCTGCGCTTCGGCATGAAGGCGATGCGCTATGCCCAGATCCCGTCCGTGGAGGAACTGGAGCGTTCGGTGCTGGAGGTCAGCCGCGCCAACGCGATCCGCGCCACCGCCCATTACCGCGTGATCGCCTTTCTCGACGGCGACGACGAACTGGCGACCACCGGGCCGACCGGGATCGTCGCCGGGGCCGTGATCCGCGGCTCGTCGCCGCGGCTGCAGACCGGCATGGCGGCGATGATCTCGTCCTATACGCGCATCGCCGACAACGTCCTGCCGCCGCGGGTCAAATGCACCGCCAACTACGTCAACAACCGCGCCGCCGAGCTCGAGGCGCGCGCAGCGGGCTACGACGGCGCGCTGATGCTGACCCAGGAAGGCAAGCTGTCCGAGGCCAGCGGCGCCTGCGTCTTCCTGGTCCGCAACGGCCGGCTGATCACGCCCGACATCGGCAGCGATATCCTGGAATCGATCACCCGCGACACGGTGATCGAACTCGCCCGCACCGGACTAGGGCTCGCGGTCGAGGAGCGCCGCGTCGACCGCTCGGAGATCGTCGCGGCCGAGGAAATGTTCGCCTGCGGTTCTGGCTGGGAGGTCATCCCGATCTGCTCGGTCGGCCGCATCGACGTGGGCGACGGCAAGCCGGGCCCGGTGACGCGCTCGATCCAGAAGGCCTATTTCGATGTCGTCCACGGACGCACCAACGCCCATGCCGGTTGGCTGACGCCTGTCTGGTGAGGTCGGCGGCGGCGCCTTACAGCGCCGCGCGCAACCCGGCGAACAACCGGTCGACATCCTCGCGGTCGTTGTAGACATGCGGGCTGATGCGCAGCCGGTCGCCGCGCAGGCTGACATGGACGCGCGACTGCCAGAGGCGCTTTTGTATGTCGGGCGCCCATCCGCGCGGATTGGACAGCCCGATGAAATGCCCCAGCCGCATGTCGGCGCGCGGAGCGCCCAGTCCCATTTCGGCGCCGCGCGCGGCGATCTCGGAGGTCAACGGCACAAGCGTCGCCGCGATCCGCGGCACGCTCCACTCCAGCAACTGGCCGAGCGCGCGCTTGGCCATCGGCAGCGAGATGAAATTGCTGCGTTCGCCCATGTCGAAGCGCCGCGCACCAGGCTCGAACTCGAAGACATGATCGAAGACGGCGCCCATGTTGGACCGCGCGCCGTCGCGGTTGAAGCCGTGGAACTCGATGCCCTGACCCTGCTGGCGATGCGGGGCGACA
>JBIKXN010000393.1:0-3911 GCA_044355765.1 Alphaproteobacteria bacterium | reverse complement strand
CCCCGCCCTCATCGCCTTCCAGGGCGAAGCCGGCGCGTTTTCCGACCTCGCCTGCCGCAGCGCCTATCCGAAGCTGGAGACGCTGCCCTGCGCCACCTTCGAGGAGGCGTTCGCCGCCGTGCAGAAAGGCCGTGCCCGGCTGGCGATGATCCCGATCGAGAACTCGACCGCCGGGCGCGTCGCCGACGCGCATCACCTCATGCCCGAGGCCGGTCTGCACATCGTCGGCGAGTGGTTCCAGCCCGTGCGCCACCAGCTGCTGGCGGCGAAGGGCGCGTCGCTCGCGACCATCCGCACCGTGCAGAGCCATGTCCAGGCGCTCGACCAGTGCCGCCGCGCCACGCGGCGCTTCGGGCTACGCCGCGTCGTCGGCCTGGACACGGCCGGCTCGGCGGCGGAGATCGCGGCCAGCGGCGACCCGACCCGCGCGGCGATCGCCTCCTCGCTCGCCGCCCGGATCTACGGCCTCAAGACGCTCGCCGCCAACATCGAGGACAATCCCGGCAACACCACGCGCATGCTGGTGCTTTCGCGCACGCCGGCGATGCCCAGGCCGGGCAGCGGGCCGGTCATCACCACCTTCGTGTTCCAGGTGCGCAACGTGCCGGCCGCGCTCTACAAGGCGCTAGGCGGCTTCGCGACCAACAGCGTCAACATGACGAAGCTCGAGAGCTACATGCTTGGCGGCGCCTTCACCGCGACGCAGTTCTACGTCGACGTCGAGGGACATCCCGCGGATCCCAACCTCGCGCTGGCGCTCGAGGAGCTGCGGTTCTTCGCAAAGGAGCTGCGCATCCTCGGCGTCTATCCCGCGCATCCCTTCCGCGCCCGCCAGCGCTGACCCCACCCGCCATATCCCAGCGAAAGGTTCCGACATGCAATCCGGCGGCAAATCGATCGTCCATTTCGGCGGCGCCTGGATGGACGGCAAGACGCCGATCATGACCGCCAATACCCATGGCGCCTGGCTGGGCTCGATGGTGTTCGACGGCGGACGCATCTATCGCCGCATGGGCCCCGACCTCGACCTGCATTGCGCGCGCGCCGTGGTCTCGGCGCGCCGCATCGGGCTGGCGCCGCAATTCGACGGGCCGACGATCGAGCGGCTCGCCTGGCAGGGCGCCGACCAGTTCGACGACGACGCCGAACTCTATGTGCGGCCGATGTTCTGGGCCGAGGACGGCCCGCTCGCGCCGGCGCCCGAGACCACGCGCTTCGCGCTCTATCTCGAGGAAGCGAAGCTGCCGGCGGCCACCGGGTTCACCGCCTGCATCGCGCGCCGTCGTCGCCCCACGCCCGAGTCGATGCCGACCGAGGCGAAGGCCTCCGGCCTCTACGCCCAGGTCGGGCTGATCCATCTCGAGGCGCGCGAACGCGGTTTCGACGCCGGCGTCGTGCTCGACGCCAACGGCAACGTCGCCGAGTTCATGGCAGCGAATCTCTTCCTGGCGAAGGACGGGGTCGTGTCGACGCCGGTGCCCAACCGCAGCTTCCTCAACGGCATCACCCGCCAGCGCACCGTGGCGCTGCTGCGCGCGGCCGGCCGCGAGGTGCAGGAGCGCACGCTCACCGTCGACGACCTGCACGAGGCCGACGAGATCTTCTCCACCGGCAACTACGCCAAGATCCGCTTTTGCCGGAAGCTGGAGGATCGCGAACTGCCGGTGGGCCCGGTCGGGACCCAGGCCTGGAACCTGTACCAGGACTACGCCGCGGCGAGCCGCAGACCGCGCGGAAGCTGACCGCGGACGATCACCCCGCGAGTTCGCCAGCCTCGGCGCGCCGCAGCAGCGCGATCGTCTCGGCGACGCCGTACAGCGCCACGAAGCTGCCCAGGCGCGGCCCCTGCTCGGTGCCGAAAAGCAGCTCGTAGAGAATCCTGAACCAGCCGCGCAGGTCGGCGGCATGGCCATGGCGCTTGCCCGCCTCGTAGACCTGGAACTGGATCGCCTCGGGGTCGGCGCCCGGCGGCAGGCGCTCGAGCGTCGCCACCAGGTCGGCGAGCGCCGCGCGCTCGGCCTCGGTCGGCGCGCGGAAGCGGCGCGCAGGCTTCACGAAGTCGCGGAAATAGGCGATCGCGTAGCGCACCAGGCGGTCCAGCATCGGGCAGGATCCGGGGCTGGCGTTGGGCGCATAGCGGGTGATGAAGCCCCAGAGCATCGCCGGGTCCTCGGTGTTCGCCACGCCGACGAGGTTCATCAGGACGCTGAACGCCAGACCGTCGCGCTCCGGCGCCGGCGGATGGCCGGCATGGACGTGCCAGGCCGGATTGTCGAGGCGCTGGCCGGCCTTGGCCGCGGGATCGCCGTCGGGCCCGGCCTGCTCGGGATACTTGGCGACATGGCCAAGATAGTCGTCGATCTGCCGCGGGATGACGTCGAAATGCAGCCGCTTGGCGGCCTTGGGCTGGTTGAACATGAACAGCGCCAGGCTCTCGGGCGGCCCGTAGCGCAACCACTCCTCGACCGACAGGCCGTTGCCGCGCGACTTGGAGATCTTCTCGCCCTGGGAATCGAGGAAGAGCTCGTAATTGAAGCCTTCCGGCGGCTGGCCGCCCATGACGCGGCAGATCTGGCCCGACAGCTTGACCGAGTCGATCAGGTCCTTGCCGGCCATCTCGTAGTCGACGCCCAGCGCCAGCCAGCGCATGGCCCAGTCCGCCTTCCATTGCAGCTTGCAGCGACCACCCGTGACCGGCACCTCGGTGAGCACGCCATCCTCGTCGCGGAACACGACGCTGTCCGAGTCGAGCTTCACCTCGAGGATCGGCACCTGCAGCACGCGGTTGGTCTTCGGCGAGATCGGCAGGAACGGCGAATAGGTCGCCCGCCGCTCCGGCCCGAGCGTCGGCAGGATGACGTTCCTGACCGCCTCGTAGCGATGGAGCATCGCCACCAGCGTCGCGTCGAACCGGCCCGATCGGTACATCTCGGTCGAGGACACGAACTCGTAGTCGAAACCGAAGGAATCGAGGAAGGACCGCAGGCGCGCATTGTTGTGCTGGCCGAAGCTCGGATGCGTGCCGAAGGGATCGGGGATCGAGGTCAGGGGCCGCCCGATATGCTGCGCCAGCAATTCCTGGTTCGGCAGGTTGTCCGGCACCTTGCGCAGTCCGTCCATGTCGTCCGAGAACGCGACGAGGCGGGTCGGCAGGTCGGACATCGTGCGGAAGGCGTTGCGCACCATGGTCGTGCGCACGACCTCGCCGAAGGTGCCGATATGCGGCAGGCCGGACGGCCCGTAGCCGGTCTCGAACAGCACGTGGCCCTTGGCGGGCGGCGCGACCGCGAAACGCGCCACGAGTTTGCGCGCCTCTTCGAACGGCCAGGCGCGGCCGCGTCCGGGCGCAATGCGGATGCCGGGTCCGTCCGGCGACATCATCGGTGCTGTCATGGCGTCGGCCGGAATACGGGACGCCGCGCGCAGCGTCAATCTCCAGCGGCCGAGGAAACCGGGGGATACCGCGCGGAACCGGATCCAGCGTACCATCCGCATCGCCCATGTCGCCCGATCGGCGACCGCGCGACCTGCGAATGCTACTCTGGCGCAGAGTTGGCGCGTCCAGGGACGGGAGGGATGGAATGAAGATCTGCGTCATCGGCGCCGGCGCGATGGGTGGGGCCTATGGGACCCTGCTGTCGCGGATCGGCCACGACGTCACCTTCGTCGACGTCTGGAGCGACAATGTCGACGCGATCAATGCGCGCGGCATCCGCCTGGACGGCGTCGCGGGCACGCATGTCCGCCGCATCCCGGCGACGACGAACGCGCCTTCAGGGCTGGGAGCGGATCTGGCGATGGTCTGGACCGACGCCAACAACACGCGCGCCGCGGCCGAAACCGCGAAGGTGGCGCTGGCGCCCGGCGGCTTCGCGATCACGCTGCAGAACGGTCTCGGCAATGTCGAGGCG
>JBIKXN010000392.1:0-3921 GCA_044355765.1 Alphaproteobacteria bacterium | reverse complement strand
GCGCCCAACCGCTACGAGGCGCGGTTGGCCGAACTGATCGTCGAAAGATTCCCGGCGCTCGAACTGGTGCGCTTCACCAATTCGGGTACGGAGGCCAATCTGATGGCGGTCTCCGTCGCGCGCGTATTCACCGGCCGCTCCAAGGTCATGGTGATGCAGGGCGGCTATCACGGCGGCGTCTTCATCTTCTCGGGCAACGGATCGCCGCTGAACGCGCCATTCCCCTTCGTGGTGGTGCCTTACAACGACGTCGCTGCCGCGCGCGCCGCGATCCGGGCGAATGCCGCGGATCTCGCCTGCGTGATCCTGGAGCCGATGCTGGGCGGCGGCGGCTGCATTCCGGCGTCGTCCGAGTTCCTCGCCATGCTGCGCGAGGAGACGCGCGCCGCCGGCAGCCTGCTGATCTTCGACGAGGTGATGACCTCGCGCCTGTCGCCGTCCGGACTGCACGGCGCGCTCGGGATCGTCCCGGATCTGCTCACGCTCGGCAAGTACCTGGGCGGCGGGCTCAGCTTCGGCGCCTTCGGCGGCGCGGCGCGTATCATGGAGCGCTTCGATCCGGCGCGGCCCGACGCGCTCGCCCATGCCGGGACCTTCAACAACAACGTCCTGACCATGGCCGCCGGCGTCGCGGGGCTGAGCAAGGTGCTGACGCCCGCGCGTTCGATCGCTTTCAACGCCCGGGGCGACGCGCTGCGCGCGCGCATGAACGCCGCGATCGCCGCGCGCGGGCTCGCGGTCCATGTCGCGGGCCGTGGCTCGATGATGAACGTGCATTTCGTGCGCGGTCCGGTCCACAGCCCCGCCGATCTCGCCGCCGCGCCGAAGGACTGGCTGAAGCTGCTGCAACTCGAGATGCTCGCGCGCGGCTACTACATGACCTTCCGCGGCATGCTGGTCCTGGCGCTGCCGCATGGCGACGCCGAGATCGACGGCTTCGCCGCCGCCTTCGAGTCCTTCCTGGACGACTACGCCACGCTGCTGCGTTGAACCGGTCCTTCCATCGATCTGGCGTTCGGCGCGGCCATCGGGCAGGCGATCTGTCCCTCACTTCGGCCAGCGCGGCGTCCTGAAGGCCTTGGCGAGGAAATCGACGAGCGCGCGGATCTTGGGCTTCAGGTGCTTGCGGGTCGGGTACACGGCGTGGATGCCGAGTTCGGCCGCCCGGTATCGCGGCAGCACCTCCACCAGCGCGCCCGAGGCCAGATGCGGGCCGACCAGGAAGGTCGGCTGCAGGACCAGACCGCGATGGGCGAGCGCGGCGGCGCAGCACGTGTCGCCGTTGTTGGTCCGCATGCGTGGGGCCACCTTGACGCTCGTGCGCCCCTCGGGGCCGTCGAAATCCCATTGCTCGCCCATCGCCATCAGCGTGTAAGAGATCACGCAATGGCTGGCGATCTCGGCGGGGTGCCGCGGCGTGCCATGCGCGCGCAGATAGCGCGGCGACGCGCAGAGAACGAGCCGCGTCGAGGCCAGCTGGCGGCTGACCAGCGACGACGATCTGAGCCGGGCGATGCGCAGAGCCAGGTCGTAGCCTTCCTCGACCAGATCGACGACCCGGTCCGACAGGGTGACGTCGAGGAGCAGCCTGGGATGCCTGGCGATGAAGGCCGGCCAGAGCGGCGCCAGATGCAGCACGCCGAACGTGACCGGCACGTTGACCTTGAGGATCCCGACCGCTTCGCCTGCCTGGTCGGCGAGCTCGGCTTCTGCTTCCGCGACGCCGTCGAGGATCTGGCGGCAGCGCTCGTGGAAGACCTCGCCTTCGGGCGTGAGCGAGAGCTTGCGCGTCGTGCGCTGGATCAGGCGCGTTCCCAGCCGCGCCTCGAGCTCCGCCACCAGGCGCGAGACCGCGCTCTTCGACGCGCCGATCGCATCCGAAGCACGCACGAAGCTGCCCGCCTCGGCCACGGCCGCGAAGGCCCGCATCTGCTGGAACCTGTCCATGGTGCGATTATCCCGAAAAACGAAACAATCAGTAGCGATAAATCGGATTTATCCGGAAAATCGCATCCATAGACTGGGTGCGTCGCAGCTTTCCGCTGCACCCGACCCGGCGCCGACGGAAAGGTTTCCGGGTGCCTTCCGGAGGACCGACATGACGACCCTTTCAATCCGACCCATCCTGGCCACCGACGACGGCATGGCGGCGCTGATCCTGCGCGTGCCCGTTGGCATCATCTTCGCCGCCCATGGCGCGCAGAAGTTGTTCGGCTGGTTCGGCGGCTACGGTCTGGACGGCACCGGCCAGTTCTTCGCCTCTGTCGGACTCGTGCCTGGCTATCCGATGGCGCTGCTGGCGGGCCTCGTGGAGTTCTTCGGCGGTCTGGCGCTGGTCGCCGGCTTGCTGGTCCGTCCGGCCGCGGCCGCGCTTGCGGGCGCGATGCTGATCGCCGTCTTCGCGGTCCATTGGAGTCAGGGCTTCTTCGCTTCCAATGGTGGCTACGAGTACGCGCTGGCGCTGTTCGCGGCGTCGCTGGCGCTGACTTTCAGCGGCGGCGGCCGGTGGTCGGTCGACGGCACGCTCGGCGGGAGCCGGTGATGGCCCGGCTGCCCAGCGTCTTCGTCTCGCATGGCGCGCCGAGCTTCGCGCTGGAACCGAGCCTCGCCGGGCCGGCGCTGACGCAGCTCGGACGCGCCCTGCCGCGCCCGGATGCGGTGCTGGTCGTCTCGCCGCACTGGACGACCCCGACGCCGCGCGTCGGCACCGCCGAACGGCCCGGGACCATCCATGATTTCGGCGGCTTCGATCCGCAGCTCTACGAGCTCGCCTATCCGGCGCGCGGACAGACGGCGCTGGCGTCGCGCGCGCTCGCGGCGCTGCGGGCGGCGGGATGGCAGGCCGATGCGGACGACCGGCGCGGCCTCGACCATGGTGCCTGGGTGCCGCTGCTCCATCTCTACCCGCGGGCCGACATCCCGGTGTTCCAGGTCTCGCTGCCGTCGCGGCTGGACGCGCGGGGCGCCTGGGCGCTGGGCCGCGCCTTGGCGCCGCTGGCGGACGAGGGCGTCCTCGTGCTCGGCTCGGGCAGCCTCACCCATAATCTGCACGAATTCCGGGGCACGCATGGTCCCAGCGCGCCCTATGTCGCGGCCTTCTGCGCCTGGGTGCGCGCGGCGATCGAAGCGGGCGACACGGCGCGGCTGCTGCGCACGCTCGACGACGCGCCCGAGGCAAGGCGCGCGCATCCCACGCCGGAGCATTTCTGGCCCCTGCTGGTCGCCGCCGGCGCCGCCGGGGACATCCAGCCGGCGCGCGCCATCGATGGCGGCGTCGCCTATGGGATGCTGTCGATGGACGGCTTCGTGTTCGGCGCGGTGGACCGGCCGGCCTGAGCGGGACGCGGCCTCTTCAGCCCAGGCCGAACTCCCCACGCCAGCGCGCGACGTCCTCGAAGGCGACGTTGCTGCCGCAGAGCACCAGGACGATCCGTGGCCGCGTACCCAGCGCGCCGCGTCGGCGCAGCGCGGCGGCGACGGTGCACGCGGCGGCGGGCTCGCACCAGACATGCTCGTCGGCGACCAGCGCGTCGAGTTCGGCGATCGCCTCGCGGTCGGGCACGATCTCGATGCCTGCGAGGAAGCGCCGCGCCGCGGCCATGGTGCGCTCGGTCGCGAAGGGTGCGCCCAGCGTGCGCGCGATCGAGCTGGGGGCGATCGTCTCGGGCCGGCCCGCGGCGAGCGCGCGCGTCATCGTCTCGGCGCCCTCGGTCTCGACGCCGTGGACGCGCGCGGTCGGCAGCCTGGCCTTCCCCGCCGCGGCGACGCCGGCCATGAAGCCGCCGCCGCCGATGCTGACAAAGACGTCGGTCAGGTCGGGGACGGCATCCAGGATCTCGAGACCCACCGTGCCGTGGCCGGCGATGACCTCCGGATCGTCGTAGGGGTGGACGAAGGTCATGCCCTCGCGGCCGCGTTGCT
>JBIKXN010000391.1:0-3924 GCA_044355765.1 Alphaproteobacteria bacterium | reverse complement strand
ATTCCATGATGCTGCGTATCGCTCTTTCGATTCTCGGGCTTCTGGTCGTCGGCGCGCAGGCCGCCCCGGCGCAGACCGTCCTGCGCCTCGTGCCGCAAGCCGACCTCAAGGTCCTGGATCCGGTCTGGACCACCGCGACCGAGACCTCCAGCCACGGCTACATGATCTACGACGTGCTCTTCGCGCTCGATTCCTCGCTGCGGCCGCGGCCGCAGATGGTCGAGCGCTGGTCGAAGAGCGACGACGGCATGATCTGGCGCTTCTCCCTGCGCCCTGGAATGGTCTTCCACGACGGCTCGCCGGTCGAGGCGAAGGATGCCGTCGCCTCGCTGAAGCGCTGGGCGGTGCGCATCGTCAGCGGCATGACGCTGATGCAGCATGTCCAGGAGGTCGTCGCGACCGGCGCGCTCGATTTCGAGATCCGCCTGAAATCGCCCTTCGCCCCGGTGCTCGAGCAGCTCTCCAATCCCGCCGTGCCGCTGTTCGTGATGCGCGAGGAGGAGGCCAGGACCGATCCCTTCAAGCAGATCGAGAAGCATGTCGGCTCGGGCCCCTTCACCTTCGACAAGGCCGACTGGGTGCCCGGCAGCAAGGTCGTCTATCGCCGCTTCGCCGGCTACAAGCCGCGGCCGGAGCCGGCCGATGGCCTCGCCGGCGGCAAGCTTGCCAAGGTCGACCGCGTCGAATGGATCTGGATCCCGGATCCCACGACCGCCGCGCAGGCGCTGATCGCCGGCGAAGTCGACGCGCTCGCGACCCCCTCGCAGGACATGGTCCGCGTGCTCGGCGCGGCGCGCAACGTCACGGTTCGCACGCTCGACAGGCTCGGCGCCCATGCGATCGTGCGCGTCAACCACCTGATCCCGCCCTTCAACGATCCGCGGGTGCGCGAGGCGATGCTGTGGACCATCGACCAGCGCGAATACCTCGCCGCCATGGTCGGCAACCGCGAGGTCGAGCGCGTGTGCTGGGCGATCTTCGTCTGCGGCACGCCCTACGAGTCCAGCGCGGGGCTCGGCGAATGGACCAAGGGCCCCGACCTCGCGAAGGCGCGCGCGCTGCTTCAGCAGGCCGGCTACAAAGGCGAGCGGATCGTCGTCATGGATCCGACCGACCTGCCGCTCGTCCACGCGGCGACGCTGATGACGGTGCAGAACCTGCGCTCGATCGGCATGAACGTCGATGTCCAGGCGGTCGACTGGAGCACGCTGTCCTCGCGGCGCCCGATCAAGGAACATCCCGACGAGAAGCGCGGCGGCTGGCATGTCTTCCATACGACAGGCCCGGGCATCGCGCAGAACAATCCGCTGGGCAACTCGGTCGTGCCGACGCCCTGCGACGGCAAGAACTATTCCGGCTGGCCCTGCGACGAGGCGCTGGAGAAGACGCGGCTGGAATTCATCACCGCCGACACGCCCGAAAAGCAGAAAGACGTGATCGATCGCGTGCAGACGCATTTCTACCGCGTCCTGCCCTACATCATCCTGGGCCAGTTCATGGCGCCGGTCGCCTATCGCGCCGAGTTGCATGGTGTGCTCGAGGCACCGCGTCTGGTGCTGTGGAACGTCGAGAAGCGCCGGTGAACGGGATGCGCGCGCGGCGCAGCGTCGTCTACCGGCTGGGGACCGATCCCGGTTCCTACGCCGCGGGGCGGCGCATCGCCGCCGACGTGCTGCTCTTCGACCTCGAGGATTCGGTCTCGCCGGCCGACAAGGCGGCGGCGCGCGACCGGCTGGCGGCCGCGATCCTGGCGGGCGGATTCGCCGGCCAGGAGCTGCTGGTGCGCATCAACGGCTTCGATACGCCCTGGGGCCAGGAGGACGCGCGCGCCGTCGCGCGGCTGCCGGTCGATGGCGTGATGCTTCCGAAGGCGGAAGGCGCCGGGGCGATGCGCGCCCTGGACGCCGCGCTCGAGGGCGCTGGCGCCGCAGCTGCGATGGGGCTGTGGGCGATGATCGAGACGCCGCGCGGCGTGATCGCCGCGGATGCCATCGCCGGATCCTGTCGCCGAATGGCGGGGCTCGCGATCGGTCTTGGCGACCTGTCGCGCGGCATGCGTGGCTTCCGCCACGCGGCACCATTCCGCTTTCCGGTCCTGGCGGCGCTTTCGGCGGTGCTGCTTGCGGCGCGCGCCCATGGGCTCGCCGCGATCGACAGCTCCTTCCGCGACGCGCGCGACAGCGTGAGTTTTCGCGCTGCATGCCTCGAAAGCCGGGAGCTGGGCTACGACGGCAAGGCGCTTTCCGATCCGGCGCTGGCACCGATCGCCGACGAGGCGTTCGCGCCGACCGTCGAGGAGCAGGCCTGGGCCACGCGCATCCTGGCCGCGCTCGATGCGTCGCCCGAGGGCATCCTGCCGGTGGTCGACGGCCAGCTCGTCGAGCCCGGCTACGCCGATGTCGCGCGCCGGATCGCGGCGGCCCGCGCCTGGCGCCGCCCCGCCCCGGGCGAGACGGGGATCAGCCGGGCAGCCGCATCAACGCCGCGCCCATGCGGGTCGTAAGACCTTCGCGGACGCCCGGATCGAGCGATACGCCACGCGGCGCGAGGACGACGATCGTCGATCCATGCTCGAACCAGCCCAACTCCTCGCCCTTGGCGCGCGGCAGGTCGCAGGCGATGCGCCATGGCGCGCGCGGAGCACGGCCGCCGGGCAGTGACACGCCATGGATGCGGATCCCGGCGACGAGGATCGCCGCGACCGCGACCAGCGTGACCGAAGGGCTGCCCGCAGAAAGCTCGAACCGCAGGATGGCGCGCTCGTTGCGGCAGTAGAGCCGCGGGATCCGCGCCAGCGCCGGCGGATTGACGTTCCAGGCGTCGCCCGGCACATGCGCGACCTCGGCCAGCCGTCCGTCCTGCGGCGCGTGGAACCGATGATACATGCCCGCGGTCAATCGCAGCGTCGCGTAGCTGCCGCCCTCGAGCGCGGCGGCGCCCTCCGCGTCGCGCAGCAATTCGGCGAGCGGGTAGGCGGAGCCCTTTACCTGGAGCATCTGGCCGCTTGCGACCGTTCCGGCTGCGACGACGATGCCATCGCTGGGGCTCACCAGCGTGTCCGGCCGCCGATCGACCGGGCGCCTGCCCGGCGCCAGTTCGCGGATGAAGCAATCGCGCAGACTCCTAAACTCGGATTTGCGGGCTTCCGAAAGATCGGGGGCGCAGAAGAAGCGGAATGCCGCGATGGCCGGCGCGCTCACCAGCCTGTTCTCGGCGGTCGCCACGCGTCCCATCAGCCGCGACACCGCGCGGCGCGGCAGCCGGTTGGTGAGCGCGAAGTTCAGCCGCTCGTTCGCAGCGAGCGCATCGAAGATTTTCCGAATCGTCATCGGCGTGAAACCTGCCTGGCTTCCATTTCACACATGCGACTGCCCGACCTCGGTATTGCCTCCTACGGTGCCGCTGCGATCGCCATGGGATTCCTGGCGACGAAGGCGAAGGCGCGTCTCGAGTTGTCGCGCGCCAAGCACGCGTCGCTCGCCGGCCATCCGAGGATGGCACGCCGCCTGGCGCGACTGATCGGCTTCTATGAATTCGACGCGCCGGAGTTCTTCGCTTCGGATGGAGCGCCGGCGGAGATCGCGGCGCGCCGCAGGTCGGGATTCGAAACGCTTGCGGCCGACTACGCACGGCGTTTCGCGCGCACATCCGGTCTCAAGGCCGAAGCGATCGGATCGCTTCCCGATCTCCTGTTCACGGACACCTACCGTGTCCCCTTTCCCTATCGGCGCCTGACTCGCGCAATGCTTGGCGGCGGCATCTTCGTCCAGGCGTCGCGCGGGACGATGCTCGCCGATGTCGACGGCAATCTCTTCTACGACCTTGCCGGATCCTACGGGGTCAACCTGCTCGGCTACGATGCCTACAAGGCCTTCATCCGCGACGGCGTGGCGGAGGTCGAGGCGCTGGGCCCCGTGCTCGGCG
>JBIKXN010000390.1:0-3935 GCA_044355765.1 Alphaproteobacteria bacterium | reverse complement strand
TGGTCGAGCGCGCGGCGATCGACTACCTGATCCTGGAATGCCTGGCGGAGCGCACAATCGCCATCGCGCAGAAGGAAAGGCTCGCCGATCCGTCGCGCGGCTATGACGGGCTGCTGCTGCGGCGGCTGGAGACGCTGCTGCCGGCGCTGTGCGCGCGCGGCGTGCGGCTGGTGACGAATGCCGGCGCCGCCAATCCGCGCGCCGGTGCCGAGGCGGTGGCGGCGCTCGCCGCGCGGCTTGGCCTGTCGCCGCGGATCGCCGCGGTGCTCGGCGACGACGTCCTGGACCGGCTGACGCCGGACCTCGAACTCGACGACGGCCGGCGCGTGCGCGACCTGGGCGAGGTCGTGTCGGCGAACGCGTATCTGGGCGCCGAGGCGCTGCTGGCCGGGCTGCGGATGGATGCCGACATCGTGATTTCGGGCCGCGTCGCCGATCCGTCGCTGGTGCTGGCGCCGCTGATGCATCGCTTCGGCTGGGCGCCCGACGACCGGCGCCTGATGGCGCGCGGCACCGCGGTCGGACATCTGCTGGAATGCGGCGGCCAGTTGACCGGCGGCTATTTCGCCGATCCCGGCAGCAAGGACGTGCCCGACCTGGCGCGGCTCGGCTTTCCCTTCGCGGATGTCTGGCCCGATGGGCGCGCGGTGTTCGCAAAGCCCGCGGGCACCGGCGGACGCATCGACCTGCGCACCGCCAAGGAACAGCTGCTCTACGAGGTGCTCGACCCGTCGGCGTATCTGACGCCGGACGCGGCGGCGGATTTCACCAGCATCGCGCTGCGCGATCTGGGCGGCGATCGCGTCGAGCTGACCGGCGGCGAGGGCGCCGCGCGTCCGGACCGCCTCAAGGTGAGCGTCGGGTACCGCGCCGGCTTCATCGGCGAGGGCGAGATCTCCTATGCCGGGCCGGGCGCCGAGGCGCGCGCGCGGCTGGGCGGCGAGATCGTCGCGGCGCGGCTGGGCGACGGCTTCGAGGAGACGCGCGTCGACCTGATCGGGATCGATTCGGCGCATGGCCGTTCCTACGGAAACCGCCCGGAATCCTACGAGGTGCGGCTGCGCGTTGCCGGCCGCGCGCGCAGCGCGGCGCTCGCCCAGCGCGTCGGCGAGGAGGTCGAGGCGCTCTACTCCAACGGTCCCGCCGGCGGCGGCGGCGCGCGCAAATACCTGCGCGAGATCGTCGGCGTCGCATCGACCTTCCTGCCGCGCGCGCAGGTCCCGTTTCGCGCCATCGAGGTGCGGCCATGACCCCGCGCCGCCTGCACGACATCGCCCATGCGCGCACCGGCGACAAGGGCAACACGCTGACGCTGTCGATCTTCGCCTATCGCGCCGCCGACTATCCGCTGCTGCGCGCCAGCGCCACGGTGGAGCGGATGCGCGCGCATCTCGCCGGCATCGTCGCGGGCGAGATCGTCCGCTACGAGCTGCCGCTGCTCGACGGCGTCCATTTCGTGTGCCGCGAGGCGCTCAAGGGCGGCGTCAACGCCTCGCTGGCGCTCGACTCGCACGGCAAGAGCCTGTCCTTCGCGGCGCTCGCGCTGCCGCTCGTCGAGGACGTGCCGGCGCGCGGAGACGGCGCGTGACGCCCGAAGACGTCGTCGCCGCCGCCACGCGGGACTGGGCGCGCTCCGGCGCCGCGGGCGGCGTGGTCGCGCTGTTCGCCGGCGGCCGCATCGGGCGCCATTGGTGCCTCGGCCTCGCCGATATCGAGGGCCAGCGCGGCTGGACGCTGGATACGCCGACGCGGCTGGCCTCGCTGTCGAAGCACGTGACGGCGGCGGCTTTCTTCGCGCAGGGCCTCGACGCGGGGCGTGCGCTCGGTTCCTGGCTGCCGGAACTCCAGGGGCCGGTGGGCGCGACGA
Organism: Alphaproteobacteria bacterium; assembly: GCA_044355765.1. GTDB lineage: Bacteria > Pseudomonadota > Alphaproteobacteria > CACIAM-22H2 > CACIAM-22H2 > CAIOSQ01. Next base: position 2,068 of record JBIKXN010000390.1, on the reverse strand, counting down.
CAGTCTCGCGCGCGCTGACGATGACCAGCGGCATTCCCGATCTTGCGGAGACGCTGGCGCTCGCCGGCGTGCCCGGGTCGCCGGCCTTCGGCGCCGAGCGGCTGCACGGATTGTCCTGCCGGCTCGGCCATCTCAATTTTCCGTCCGGCGACGAGATCTCCTATTCGAACACCAATTTCCGGCTGGTCCAGCGCGCGATCGAGCGTGCCGGCGGCACCGGGCTCGCGGATTGGCTCGACGCGCATTTCTTCGCGCCGCTGGGACTGCGCAGCTTCGCGCTGGTCGAGGATCAGAGCGTTTGCGTGCCAGGGCTCGCCGCCGGCTATTGGCACGCGGACGGGGCTCCGCGCCGCGGCAATTACGGACTGCATTACTCGGGTTCCGGCGGGATGGTGGCGAGCGCGGCGGATCTCGCGCGGTGGATGCATGCGCTGCTCGAGGGCCGTGGGGCGTTGTCCGGGATCTTCTCGCGCCTCGCCGAGCCCGGACGCCTCGCCTCGGGCGCCACCACCGGCTACGCGCATGGGCTGATGCTGCACAGGCTGGGCGCGCGCGTCGTGGTCGGCCACGCCGGCAGCCTGCCCGGCTACAAGAACCATGTCCTGCTCGATCCGGCCACCGGGCGCGGCGCGCTGGTGCTGAGCAATCGCGAGGAGACCGCGGCGCAGGCGCTGGCGCTGGCGCTGCTGGCCGCCGATCTCGGGCTCGCGCAGCCAGGTCCTGCGCCGGATTCGCTGCCGGCCGGAATGTTCGTGGATCCGGACACCGGCGACATGCTGGAACTTGCGCGCGGCGCCGGGGGGCCCACGGTGTCCTTCCTCGGCGCGGAGGAGCCACTGCATGTCGCCGCGGACGGCGCCTGGGAGACCGAGGCGCCCTATCTGCCCATCCGCATCGTGCCGGTTGCCGCGAGCGCAGCGCGCATCGAGGCGTCGGTCGGTGGCGCCGCGCCGCGGAACTGGCGGCGCGCGGATGGCGCCGCAGGGCCGGCTCGCGCCGGCCTCTATCGCTGCGCCGCCCTGGATGCGACCCACGAGATCGCGCTGGTCGACGGCGTGCTCGCGATCCGCTGGGGCAGCGGGCCCGCGGCTGCGGGCTGGGAGCGGCTGCGCCCGGGAACGGCCGGCGCCTATGCTGCCGCCACGCCGGCCAATGGCCCCTCGCGGCTGCGGCCGGCGCTGCGCTTCGACGACCGCGGCTTCGTGCTGTCCAGCAATCGCTCGCGTCGCTGGCGCTTCGAACGTGTCTGACCCGTCGCCGACCCGCGCCGGCTTCGTGCCGCGTCCGATGATCGGCATCCTGTTCATGCTCGGCTCGGCGACGCTGTTCCCGATCATGAACGGCTTCGTCAAGCTGCTCAGCGCGGACTATCCGTCCGAGCAGATCATCTGGGCCCGCAACGCGACGCATTTCCTGTTCGTGCTGGCGCTGTTCGCGCCGCGGCGGGGCTGGGCCATCTTCCGTACCCGACGGCCCGCGTTGCAGCTGGCGCGCTCGGTGCTGCTGCTGCTGTCGACGATCTGCTTCTTCACCGCCGTCAAGTACATCGACCTCGGCAAGGCGGCGACGATCCAGTTCGTCGCCCCGTTCATCGTCTCGCTGATGGCCTGGCGGCTGCTGGGCGAGAGCCTCTCGGCGTCGCGCCTCGCCGCGGTCGGGCTCGGCTTCGTCGGCGCGGTGATCGTCATCCGGCCCGGATCCTCGGTGTTCCAATGGGCCGATCTGCTGCCGCTGGGCAGCTCGTTCTTCTATGCCTGCTACCAGGTCTGCACGCGCTTCCTCGCCGACAAGGACAGCGCCGAGACCTCGGTCGTCTACAGCGCGATGATCGGCACGGCGGCGATGGCGCTGGTCCTGCCCTTCGCCTGGAAGACGCCGGGCAATCTCTTCGACTTCGTCGTCATGGCCGGGCTGGGCGTCATCGGCGGGCTTGGCCATTACTGCATCGCGCGCGCCATGCAGCATGCCGAGGCCAGCGTCGTCGCGCCGTTCAACTACTGGCAGATCGTCGGCTCGTCGTTGTTCGGCCTCGTCGTCTTCGGCGAGTTTCCCGACGCCTTCGTCTGGG
>JBIKXN010000389.1:0-3947 GCA_044355765.1 Alphaproteobacteria bacterium | reverse complement strand
ACGGCGACGGGATAGCCGACCGGATCCTGTTCCAGTACGATTTCGTCGGCACGGGCGACGGCGATGCCAGCGACGCGCATGGTCATGGCAGCGCCGTGGCGGCGATCATCGCCTCGGGTGATGGCGCGCGCCCTGGCGTGGCGCCCGGCGTCGGGCTGATCGTCCTGCGCGCCTTCGGCGCGGATGGCGTGGGCAGCGCGATCGACATCGCGGAGGCCGTCGACTGGACGATCGCGAACGCGGATCGTTATGGCATCGTCGCCGTGAACTTCTCCTTCGCCTCGGCGCTGCTGAGCGACGCGCCGGCGAATGGGTTCCTGTCCGACAGGCTTCGCGCGCTGTCGGACAAGGGCGTCGTGACCGTCGCCGCGGCGGGCAACCGCCTGGCCGGCGGCTCCGGGGACGGCATCGCCTATCCGGCGGCCGATCCCCTGGCGCTCGCTGTCGGCGCCGCGGGAGCGGACGGGATCGCAGGGTTTTCGGTCCGCAGTTCCAGGATCGACATATTCGCATCCGGAATTGCGACCGACGCGGCCGGGGTCGCGACGCTGGCCGGCACCAGCGCCGCCGCGGCAGAGATTTCCGGCATGATCGCGCTCGCGCAGCAATTGGCCGTGGACGAGTTGGGGCGGCGCCTGGACTTCGCGGAGTTGCGCGAGCTTCTCCGTGCGACGGGGACGAAGCTGGCCGCCGATGGTCCGCCAGGTGGTGGCGCGGTGCCGGTGCGCGCCGACATGGGCGCCCTCGCCGAGGCGATCGCCGCCCTTCCCGCCGATGCCCCTGCGCCGGTCGCACCGACGGGTACGCAATCCGGCGCTGTCGCGGATGCGTCCATGCCTGGCTGGTCCGGCGCGCTGAGCTTCGCGGTCGCGTCGGACGACAGCGCGCCGCCGCGGCCGCTGGCGGGTGGCGCCACGATGTCCGCCGATCGCCTGACCTTGTCGATCACCTTCGACGAAACCCTTGCGGCGGGCGCCGTGGACGCCGGCGCCTTCGCGGTAAGCGCCAACGGAACCGCGATCGCGATCGCGGGCATCGCGATCGCCGGCAACAATGTGCAACTGACCCTCGCTGCCGCGGTGCCCGCGGGCCAGGCGGCGAGCGTCGTCTACGCCGATCCGCCGGGCGACCAGACCGGCAGCGTCATCCAGGACGTGGTGGGGAACGACGCGGGCGGTTTCTCCGCCACCGCGCCGCCGCCGCTTGGCGGGATCGTCTATCACTGGCGCAGCCACGGATTGCTGAGCGACACGACCGCCACGCTGACCGGCGACGGCAAGGCGCCGGGCAGCGCATCGATCGTCGAACTGCGCGGCCTGTCCTTCGACGCCGACGGCGATGCGCGGTTCGAGATCTGGGGCGATGCGGGGGCAGGGGCCCAGAATCTCGGCTTCCGGCTGCGCGTCGACGGTGCGGCGCCGGTCGCCTGGACCTCCGCGCTGCCCGCGGGATGGGAGGCGACCGAGGTGGTCGCCGCGAATGGCAGCCTGGCGCTGGCCGGTCTCGGCACGACCAGCCTCGCCAACTGGGTGAAGATCGGCAGCGTCGTAGTCGATCTCGCGCCGGGCGTCGCGAAGCTGCGGATCGATCTCGATTCGGGCGAAGTGGGGGCCGCAACCAGCCTGCCCTTCGCCACGCAGTTGGCGCGCGGCACGAGCGCCGCCGCGGGCGCCTTCGCCCTGGGCGGGCTGGGCCAGGACAGCTACACGCTGTCGCTATCCCGCGGCACGACCGACACCCTGAACAACCACATCAATTCGCAGGACGCGCTCGCCGCGCTGAAGATCGCGGTAGGGCGCAATCCCAATGGCGATCCCGACGGCAGCGGTCCGCTGCAGCCGCGCGCCCTGTCGCCCTATCAGCTGATCGCCGCGGACGTCACCGGCGACGGCAAGGTGAACAGCCAGGACGCGCTCGCGATCCTGAAGATGGCGGTGCGGCGCGCCGACGCGCCGGCCCGCGACTGGATCTTCGTGCGCGAGGACCAGGATTTCTGGAACGAGGCGCAAGGCACGCTTTCGATCAACCGCAACGCGGTCGCCTACGACAAGGTGCCCTTCGCGGTCGATCCGGCGACCGGCGTCGCAGCCAATTTCGTCGGCGTCCTCAAGGGCGATGTCGACGGCAACTGGTCGAGCGGCGGCGCGCAGGTCCTGGGCGATTCCTATTTCGTCGATCTGGCGTCGCGGCTCGGCGCGCCGGTCTCGATCTGGGGCTACGACGCCACGGTCGATCTGGGCGGGACCGTGATCGCCGGCTATGTCGCCGGCGCGACGGTGTTTCGCGACGCCGATCAGGACGGCGTCGTCGACCCCGGCGAGCCCTCGGCGACGACCGGCGCGAATGGCCGGTTCGCGGGGCTCGGCGCGGGCTCGACCCTGCCGATCGTCGTGTTCGGCGGCGCGGATGCAGCGAGTGGCGCGCCGCTGGTGGGGATCCTGCGGGCTCCCGGCACCGCCAGCGTCGTCTCGCCGCTGACCACGGTGGTCGCGGCGCTGCTGCCGACGGGCGCCGCGCCGACCCAGCTCGAGATCGACGCCGCCGCCACGCAGGTGCGCACGGCGCTGGGGCTCGGCGGCATCGACATCCTCAACGCCGATGTCGCCGCATCGGGCGCGTTCCCGGCGCTGCTGCCGGCGCTAAAGGCTACGCTGCAGATCGGCAATCTGATCGCGGCGGCCGGGGGCGGCGCCGCAGGATCGGCGGTGGTATCGCGGATCGCGGAGGCGATCGCAGCGGGCGAGACGATCGACCTGGCGGGTGCGTCCGGCCTGCTGGCGCTGCTCGGCCATGCGTCGCTGGCGGCGACGATCGACGCGAACGCGGTCGCGCAGCTCGCCGCGCCGCAGAACCAGGCGATCGCGGCGGCGGGCAGCGCCAGCGCGGCGCTGGCGCTCGTCGCCGCGCAGGCGGATGTCTTCACGCTGGCGCAATTCGCGGCGCTGTCCCCGCGTCCGGACGCCGGCAGCTACGCGATCGCCGATCTGCGCGCGGCGGTCGAGGGCGCGGCGGGCGGCTCCGGCCGTGCGTCGCTTCTCGATGCCCAGTACATCGCGGTCTCGGACGGCGTCGTACGCCTGTCGGCCGCCGATGCGGTTGCGCTGGCGAGCAAGCTGACGACGCGCTTCGACCTGCGCGATGCCGGTGCCGCGATCTCAGCGACCGCGCAGACCCTGCTCGACCAGGCACGGACGATCGTCGTCCTTTCGGGAACCGCGACGCTGAGCGTCGCCCAGGCGGGCGACCTGGTGCTCGAGGCCGGCGCCGGGTATCGGCTGCGCGACACCGCCGCGGCGATCGGACCTTTGCTGGGCACGGCATTGGCGAGCGGCGCTGCGGCGATCGAGACCTCCGACGGGCTGTCGCTCGACGTGCCGGTGGCGCTGGCGGCGCGGATCGTGAACTCCTATCGCGTGGTCGACAGCGCCGCGAACATCCAGGCGCAGGTCGATGGCGGGGACGCCGGCAACGCGCTCGGGCGCGCCGCGGCGACCGAGATCCGCGTGCTCGGCACGGCCGGGGTGACGTTGCCGGTCGCGCTGGCGAGCAAGGTGACGCTGGGCAGCTACGCGATCGTCGACACTGCTGCCGCCATCCTCATCGCGGCCAGCCCCGGCTTGTTGACCGCTGCCGTCTCGGTGACCGTCCTCGGCTCCGATGGCGACGATGCGGATATCGCGATGGGTGCGATCGGCCGCGGCCTGGTCATCCAGGCCCGCGGCGGGAACGACACGGTCACCGGCAGCCAGGCGAACGACACGATTTCCGGCGATGCAGGCAACGACACGCTGCGCGGTGGAGGCGGAAATGACTGGCTGGACGGCGGGACGGGAAACGATGCCGCCGACTACGGCTATGCGACCGGCGGGCTCACCGTGTCCCTCAACGCTGCGGGTACGGTCGTTGTGGTTGCCGCCGCCGGCGACACGGACAGCCTGATCGGAATC
>JBIKXN010000043.1:0-13061 GCA_044355765.1 Alphaproteobacteria bacterium | reverse complement strand
GCATACGTCACCTGCTCCCGGCGGGCCGGCACGCTCACCATTTTTTTGCGGCGATTTCCTTCATCACTTCGATCTCGAGATCGCGCTCGGCCACGAGTTTCTTCAGGCGCGCGTTCTCCTGCTCGAACTGCTTCAGCCGCCGAACGTCGTCGGGCTGGAACGTCCCGAACCGCTTCTTCCACGTGTACAGCGTCTGGCCGCTGACCTTGTGACGCTTCGCGACCGCCGCGCAGATCGACTATGTCATCTGCCATGAACTCGTTCACGGGTTCCACCCAGACCACGGCCCGGAGTGGCGCAAGCTATTTGACACCCTCATGCCTGACTGGCCGCAAAGGAAGGCCCTGGTCGAAGTCTCCCTCTGGTAGGACCGTATCGCCCCCTTCATGGTGCTATAGCGAAAACGTCGTTCTCATCATCGCCAGCGACGGCGCGCCATTCCTCGCGATCGCCGACGCCGCGCCGCACGCAGCGGCGTCGGTCGTCCTGCCCGATGCCCCAGCCCCCTCCACCGGCCGCTTGCGCGGCCGCCACCTCCCCCGCGCGCTGCGCGCGTAGGGGAGGAAGCGCCCGGGCGACATGGTAGGCTCGACCGGATTTCCGCCGGAGAGCGCGCCATGACCGAACGTCCCAGGAACATCCTTCTGATCGTCGTCGACCAGTGGCGCGGGGATCACCTCGGGCATCTGGGGGCGTCGTGGGTGCGCACGCCGCGGATGGACGCGCTGGCGGCGCGCGGCGTGAGCTTCGCGCGGCATTTCTGCCAGGGCGCGCCCTGCGGGCCGGCGCGCACGTCGCTGCAGACCGGCAAATACGTGATGAACCACCGCGTCGTGCACAACGGCGTGCCGCTCGACGCGCGCCACGACCATCTGGCGCGCATGCTGCGCCGCGCCGGCTACGATCCGGCGCTGGTCGGGTATTCGACCACCACGCCCGATCCGCGCGGGCTGGCGCGCGACGACCCGCGGCTGCGCACCAACGGCGACATCGCCGATTCCTGGACCATCGTGGCGCAGATGGACGAGGCGCATGGCCGCGGCGACGTGGCGCGCAACTACGCGCGCTGGGTGGCGGAGCGCGCGCCGCACCATGCCGGGCGCGGCGCCGAGGCGCTGTGGGCGCCGGCGAGCGGCGCCGCGCGGCCCGACGGGGCGCCCGCGGTGGTCGAGGCGCGGTTCTCGGACAGCGCCTGGCTGACCGGCGCCGCGCTCGACTATCTGCGCGCGCGGACGGCCGGCGAACCCTGGATGCTGCATTTCGGGCTCTACCGCCCGCACCCGCCCTTCACCGCGCCCGCGCCCTTCCACGCCGCGACGCCGCTGGCCGCGATCCCGCCGCCGGTGCGCGCGGCGCGGCCCGCGGACGAGGCGGGCGGGCATCCCTATCTGCGCCATGTCCATGCGACGCTGGGGCTGGGCGGCTTCATGACCGGCGGCGAGGGCCTCGTCGCCGAACTCGCCGACGACGAGATCGCCCGCATCCGCCAGGCCTATTGCGGCCTGATCGAGGAGGCGGACATGCGCATCGGCATGGTCCTCGACGAACTCGCCGCGCGCGGCATGGCCGACGACACGCTGATCGTCTTCACCAGCGACCATGGCGAGCAGCTGGGAGACCACTATCTGCTCGGCAAGCTGGGCTTCCACGACGCCAGCTTCCACGTGCCGCTGATCGTGGTCGATCCCTCGCCGGCCGCCGACGCCACGCGCGGCACGGTCGTGCGCGGCATGACCGAGAGCGTCGACGTCCTGCCGACCATCCTCGACTGGCTGGGGATGGCGACGCCGCATACCTGCGATGGCCATTCGCTGCTGGCGCAGATCCGCGGCGGCGGCGACCGCACCCGCGACGCCGCGCATTTCGAATTCAGCCTGCGCGGCGGGTTCCACGCGCCGGACGCGCGCGTGCTCGACCTCGGCTGGCGGTCCTGCGACCTCGCCGTGCTGCGCACGGACACGCATAAATACGTGCATTTCCAGGCGCTGCCGCCGCTGCTCTTCGACCTGCGGGACGATCCGCACGAACTCCTCGACCGGTCGCGCGATCCCGCCTGCGCCGGCATCCTGCTGGAGATGGCGCAGCGCATGCTGTCCTGGCGCATGCACCATGCCGAGCGCGAACTGGTGAATCTCAGCGCCTCGCCCGCGGGGCTGGTCGCGATCGCCTGACCGCGGCCGCCGATTTTCCGGTTTCGCGACGCGGCGCCGGGGCGATATCCAGACCGCCATGGAAGAACCGCCCCTACCCGCAGCGGCGCCCTCGCCCGCGCGCACCGGCTTCATGGCCGGCGCGCGCGTCGCGGCCGGAACGCCCGCGCTGGTGCTCGCCGCGTCCTATGTCGGCTTCGGCGGCTTCGTGCGCGACAGCGGGCTGGGGCTCGATCTGGCGCTGGTCTCGACGCTGACCGCCTGGGCGCTGCCCGGCCAGATCGTCATGGTCGAACTGCATGTCGCGGGCGCGCCGCTGATCGCGGTGGCGCTCGCGGTGGCGCTCGCCAATCTGCGCCTGGCGCCGATGTCGACGGTGATGATGCCGGTCGTCGCGCGCGAAGGCCGACCGGCGTGGCGGCTCTATGCGGCGGCGCACTGGATCGCGGTCACCGGCTGGGCGCTGACCATGCTGCATGGCCAGGCTCGGCCGCGCGAGGAGCGCCTCGCCTGGTTCATGGGCTGCGTGCTGACGCTGTGGGCGGGCTCGCTGATCGGCTGCGTGGTCGGCCATCTGGCCGCCGGGATGCTGCCGCGCCCGGTCTCGCTGGCGCTGGTCTTCCTGAACCCCGTCTATTTCATGCTGCTCTGCCTGCAGGATCTGCGCGACCGCCAGCGCGCGCTGTCGGTCCTGACCGGCGCCGGCGCCTGCGTGGCGCTGCACCCGCTGGTGCCGGAATGGAGCCTGCTGCTGGCGGGGCTGGGGGGCGGCACCGCCGGCTTCCTGCTGGCGCGGGCGCGGCCGCGCCCATGAGCTGGAGCCCGCTCGACGCCCATGCGGCCGCGCTGGTCGGCGCGCTCGCCACCTATCTGTGGCGCGGCTTCGGCGTCGCGATGGGCAGCCGCATCGATCCCGGCGGCCGCGCCTTCGCCTGGCTCAGCTGCGTCGCGTTCGCGGTGCTGGCCGCGCTGATCGCGCGGCTGATCGTCTATCCCGCGGGCAGCCTCGCGGCGCTGCCGACCATGGGCCGCGTCGGCGCCGCGCTGCTCGCCGCCGCGATCTTCCTGCTGCTGCGCCGAAGCGTCCTGCTCGGCTGCATCGCCGGCTCGGGCGCCGTGGCGGCGCTGGCGGCGCTGGCATGACGGGCGCGCGGCCGGGCGGCGGCGCGAAATTCCACCCGCCCCCGGCGAAGCTCGGATAGAAGAAACGGCCTCGCGCCCCCGCCGGCGGCCGCGGCCTCAGGAATCCGCCCCGCCGCACCTATATACGCCGCGCATGACCCCGTCCCCCGCCCCCGCCGCGCCCGCGCCCGCCGCTGTAGCGATCACCGACGACGGTGGCTGGCGCGCGATGCTCGCGATCGTCGCGGCGGTGACGGCGTGGCGCGCGCTGGCGCTGCTCTGGGCGGGGCACGACCTGCAGCCCGACGAGGCGCAGTACTGGCTGTGGGCGCAGGAGCCGGCCTTCGGCTATTTCTCGAAGCCGCCGATGGTCGCGTGGCTCATCGGCGCCACGACCGCAGTCTGCGGCGACGGCGAGGCCTGCGTGCGCGCCGGCAGCCCGCTGCTGCACGGCGCCGCGGCGCTGGCGGTGTGGCGGCTGGCGCACGACATCGGCGGCGCGCGGCTGGGGCTATGGGCGGGAACCGTCTATCTGACCCTGCCCGGTATCGGTTTCTCGGCGCTGCTGATCTCGACCGACGTGCCGCTCCTGGCGTGCTGGTGCGTGGCGCTGCTGGCGCTGTGGCGGCTGTCGCAGGGCGCCGGCATGGGCTGGGCGGTGGCAGGCGGCCTCGCGGCGGGTTTCGGGCTGCTGTCGAAATACGCGATGGCCTATCTGCTGCTCTGCACGGTCGTCTGGGCGTTGCTCGCGCCCGGCGCCGCGCGGCGCATCGGGCTCGCCCGCGCCGCGGTCTTCCTCGCCGTCGCGCTCGCGCTGCTGCTGCCCAACCTGGCGTGGAACCTGCTCAACGACTTTCCCACGCTGCGGCACACCGCGGCCAACGCCAATCTCGGCGGCCAGCTGCTGCGTCCCGACCGCTTCGCGGCCTTCGTTGGCGGCCAGGCGCTGCTGCTCGGCCCCATCCTGTTCGTGGCGCTGGCGCTATGCGTCGCGCGGCTGCGGCGGCCGCTCGGCGAGGCGCAGGCCTTTCTGCTGGCCTTCGGACTGCCGGTGCTGGCGATCATCCTGGTCCAGGCGCTGCTGTCGCGCGCGCATGCCAACTGGGCCGCGGTCTCCTATCCCGCCATCGCGATCCTGCTGGCGCAGTGGCTGCTGCGGCTCGGCCGCCTGCGCGTGCTCGCCGCCGCCGTGGCGCTCAACCTCGCCGTCACGATCCTGCTGCCGGCGCTGCCCACGCTGGCGGGCGACCTGCGCGTCGGCCGTGGCGGCACGCTGGCCGAACGCATGCAGGGCTGGTCGCGGCTGGGCCGCGCGGTCGCGGCGCAGCTCGAGGCCGAGGGCCAGCCGCCGCTGCTGCTGGCCGAACGCAAGGCGGCGGCGCTGCTCGCCTATTACGCCAGACCCGCGGCGGGGCTGAAGATGTGGGAGCCCGACGGCGTGCCCGGCAATCATTTCGAGATGTCCTGGCCGCTGCGCGCGGGCGACACCGGCAGGATGCTGCTGGTCGCGCCCGCCGAGACGGCCGAGCGCATCGCCGCGCGCTTCGCGCGGGCCGAGCCGCGCGGGCGCGTGGCGCCGCCCGAGCGGCCCGACCGCAGCAGCGACTGGCGGCTGCTGCGCGTCGAAGGTTTCGGAGGCTATTGATGCGCGCGGTGCTCTGGCTCTGCGCGGCGGCGCTGCCCGTCGCGCTGGTCTTCGTGATCTGGCCCGGGATCGACCTGACGGTCGCCGCGCTGGCCTATACGCCCGGCGAAGGCTTCGTGCTGGCGCGCGATCCGGTCGCGAACGAGATCCAGGTCTGGCTGGGTCGCGCCGTCGCGGCCGCCGCGGTGTCGGCGCTGGCGCTGCTCGCCTGGGCGATACTGCGCGGCGACGGCGCGCGCGCGCGGCTCGCGCTCTATCTGGCGCTGTCGCTGGCGCTCGGGCCCGGCCTGATCGTCAACGCGATCCTCAAGGACAATTGGGGCCGCGCGCGGCCCAGCCAGGTGACGGAGTTCGGCGGCGCGCGCAACTTCACGCCGGCCTTCGTGATCGCCGGCCAGTGCCAGCGCAACTGTTCCTTCGTCTCCGGCGACGCCTCGATCGGCTTCGCGACGCTGGCGCTGGCGCTGCTGGTCGCCCGGCGGCGGACCGTCGCCGTCGCCGCGGCGGTCGGCCTGGGCGCCGCGCTCGGCGCGATGCGCATCGGCCAGGGCGGCCATTTCTTCAGCGACGTCGTCTTCGCGGGCGTGTTCACCGCGCTGCCGATCCTGCTGCTGCACCGGTTCCTGATCGCCGATCCGCCGGGCTTCGCGCCCGCCGCGCGACCGCCCTGGAGCGCGGCGGCGCGCGCCTGGGCGCTGGCCGCGCTCGGCGTCGGCGCGCTCGCGGCGCTGCTGATCGCCTTCGTCGACCGGCCGCTGGCGCTGTGGATCAAGCGCGAGATCCCGCCGGGCCTCGAGCGCGCCTTCTCCGAGATCTCGCGCCTGGGCGACGCCAGCATCTACATCGCGGCGGCCGCGCTCGGCGTCGCGGCGTGCTGGTGGATGGCGCGGCGCGATGCGCGGGGCGCCGGCGCGGCCTGGCGCGCGCGGCTGGGCTTCGCCGGCTTCGCGCTCGCCGCGCTGTGCGTCAACGGCGCGGTCGTCAACCTGCTCAAATTCGCCATCGGCCGGCAGCGCCCGCGCGACCTGTTCGCCAGCGGCGCCTATGGCTTCGAGCCCTTCGACCTCAGCTTCGCGATGCATTCCTTCCCGTCGGGCCATTCGCAGGCGATCTGGACCGTCGCGACCGCGCTGGCGCTGGCCGCGCCGCGCTGGCGGGTGCCGCTCTTCGCCGCCGCCACCGTGATCAGCCTGGGCCGCGCGGTGTCGACCAAGCACTACGCCGCCGACGTGCTGGTCGGCGCCTTTCTGGGCATCGCGATGACGGCGTTCATCTGGAACCACTGGGCGCGGCGGGGCTGGCCTCTGCCAGGAACAGCGTCAGCGCCTGGCGTCGTCCGCGCGAATAGTTGAAGCCCTCGACCGTGCCGGCCTCGCGCAGCGCGAGCCCGGCGGCGGCGGCGGCGGCGCGGAAGGCTGCCATCTCGCGGATGTCGACCGCCGCGACTGCGCCCGGCGTCGCGACGAGGTGACGCGCGGCGCCCGCGCCGTCGACCAGCCGCGTGCGCGTCCCGAGCAGGAACACCGCGCTGGGTTCGCTGAATCCCGCCAGCGCCGCCGGCGGCGCGTCCGCGGGCGCGGCGCGGCGCACCGCCTCGGCGACCGCCGGACCGATCCAGAACGGCCGCAGCGCCGGCAGCGCGAACTGCAGCAGCACGGCGAAGCACAGCGCCGCGCCGGCGATGGCGGCGAGCGCCGCGGCGAAGTCGCGGCCGCGCGCGGCGAGCGCGACGCCGGCGGCGGCGGTCGCGATCGCGGCGGCGCCGGCCAGCGCCGCGCTCCACGCGAACGGGCCGATGCGCGTCGGCGCGATGGCGAGCGCGGCGCCGAGCACCAGCCCGAACGCGCCCCACGCCGCCAGCCAGACGAGCCGCCAGAGGCGGCCGGGCGCGACGCCGCGATCGATCGCCAGCGCGATCAGCATCGCCAGCGCCGGATAGGTCGGCAGCACGTAATGCGGCAGCTTGGTCGGCACCGCCTCGAACAGCAGGAAGGCCGGCACCAGCCAGGCCAGCAGGAACCGCACCGCCGGATCCGCGCGCAGCCGCCACGCCGCCGCCGCCGCCAGCGGCAGCAGCAGCGATCCCGGCCAGAAGCCCAGGATCAGCATGGCCGTGTAGTAGCCCGGCGGCGCGCCATGCGATTCGTGTCCGGACACCAGCTTCGGCAGCAGGTCGTTGCCGACCGCGTCGGCGACGAAGGCGCCGTCGGTCGCGCGCATGATCGCCACGAACCACGGCAGCACCATCGCGATCCAGATCAGCTGCAGCCGCGGCTGCGCCAGCGGCCGCGCCCAGCCCAGCCGGCGATCGGCGATCCACAGCGCCAGCAGCGTCGCCCCCGACACCAGCGGCCCGATCGGACCCTTGAGCAGGATCGCCGCGGATTGCGCGACCCAGAACAGCGCCGGCGCCCAGGCCGGCGCGGCGGGGCCGCCATGGCCGGCGCGGTGCAGCGTCGCCAGCGCGAACTGCGCGGCCAGGATCGCGGCGAGCAGCCCGGCATCGGTCTTGGCCAGATGCGCCTCGGCGACCAGGATGACGCTGGAGCCGAGCAGCGCGGCGGCCATGAGCGCGGTCGGCGGTCGCGCCCAGAGCGCGCAGCAGCGCCACGCCAGCGCCATCGCCAGCAGCGCCGCCAGCATCGACGGCACGCGATAGGCCCAGATCGCGTTCCACGGCGGCGCGGTGAAGGCCTCGGCCGTCGCCGCCTGCAGCCAGTAGATGCCCACCGGCTTCTTGTTGCGCGCCTCGTCCTGGAACCGCAGCGCGATGAAGTCGCCGGTCTCCAGCATCTGCTTGCTGGCCTGCGCGAAGCGCGCCTCGTCGCGGTCGAAGGGCGGCAGCACGAAGACGCCCGGCAGATAGAGCAGCGCGCCGAGCAGCATCAGCGCCGCCAGCGGAAAGCGCAGGATCCGCGCGCGCGCCGCGGCCGCCAGCCGCGCCGCCGGACCCCGCGCCGGACCGCTGTCGCCCGCGGCCGTCATCGCCGCGTCAGCGCCGCGTCGCCGGGGCCGGGGCCGGATATTCCCAGCGCTCGGTGGGCTTGCCCTCGAAGGTCAGCGTGCCGGCCATCCGCGCGCCCAGCCGCGCGGCGACGCGCGACGAGGCGTCGTTGCCGACCTTGATCAGGCTGACCAGCGTGGCGAAGCCGGCGTCGCGCCACGCCCAGTCGCGCACCGCCGCCGCCGCTTCGCGCGCATAACCCTGGCCCCAATGCGCGCGGCCCAGCGTGTAGGCCAGTTCGGGTTCCGGCCAGCCCGGCTGGGCGTTGACCCCGCTGCGGCCGATCACCGTCCCGTCGTCGCGCTTCGTGATCGCGAACCAGCCGCCGCGCCCCAGGCCATGCGCGCCGGTCCACATGCACAGCTGCGCCCAGGTCAGCGCGGGATCGCGCGGCTTGCCGTCGCCCAGATGGCGCATCGTCTCGGCATCGGCGTGGATCGCGCAGACCGGCGCGTAGTCGGCGCCGCGAAAGCCGCGCAGCACCAGCCGCCCGGTCTCCAGCACCGGAATGGCGATGCGCGTCGGCGCCTCGCTCGGCGGCGCGGCGTCGGGCGGCGGGCCGTGGCGCCAGACCTGCGCCGCGATCCCCATCAGTTCGATGTCGGCCTCGTGCCGCGCGCCCAGACCCCGCGCCACCGCCGCCGACGGCGTATTCTCGGGCCGGATGAAGCTGACCAGGTCGCGCATGCCCAGCGCCGCCGCGGCCCAGGCGCGCACCGCCTGCGCGGCCTCGGTGGCGAAGCCGCGCCGCTGCCACGCGGGCGCGATCGCATAGGCGAGTTCCGGATGCGGCCAGGCCGGCGGCGACAGGATCCCGGCATGGCCGATGATCGCCCCGTCATGCGCGACCGCGAACAGGCCATGGCCGCGCAGCGCCCACTGGCCGAGCCCGCGCGCCGCGGCCTCCCAGCTCTCGGCCGCGTCGCGCGGCTTGCCCGTGCCGAGGAAACGCGCCACCGCCGGATCGCCCAGCATCGCCGCATAGGCGTGCATGTCGTCGGCGCGGAACGCGCGCAGCGTCAGACGCGGCGTGCGCAGCGTCGGGATCTCGAAACCGTCCATGCAGCCACTAGACCAGAGGCGCGTCGGCCGCGCCAGCCTCGTCCCCGCCGCGCGGCCGCGCGGATCGCGGGCAGTTCACGCCGGCCGCGCGCGCGGGCCGGCCGGGGCGAGCAGCACCAGCGCCGAACCGCAGACAACGACACCGGCGCCCAGCCATTGCGCCGCCGAAAGATCCTCGCCCAGCACGAGCGCGCCGACCGCGACCGCGATCGCGGTCGACGGGAACTCGACGCTGACCGCGCGCGCCGGCCCGATCGCGGCGACCAGCCTGAAATAGACGACGTAGCACAGCGCGCTCATCACCGAGCCCAGCGCCGCCAGCGCCGCGAGATCCGCAAGCCCCGGCATGCGCGGCACCGGCACCGCGACCAGCAGCGGCAGCGTCATCGCGCCGCCGCACAGGAACGCGCCCGCGGTGACGTCGAACGACGCCGCGTCGCGCAGGCTGCGGCTGGCATAGCAGCTGCCGAAGGCCGCCGCCGTCGCGCCGCCCAGCGCCGCGACGCAGCCCAGCGCGAAGCCGCCGGTCGCGGCCGCGGCGGGAAACCCGACCAGCAGCGCCACGCCGGCGATGCCCAGGCACAGCCCCGCCGCGCCGCGCCCGCTCATGCGCTCGATGCCCCAGGCATGGCCGATCGCCATCGCGATCAGCGGCACCATGGCGATGAAGATCGCCGCCATCGCGGTGCCGATCAGCGGCGTGGCGAAGGACAGGCCGACCAGCTGCCCCGCCACCGTGGTCGCGCCGACCACCGCGAAACGCGGCCAGACTGCGCGCGGCGGTACGGCGCGCCGCGCGACGGCGCCGATCGCCGCCAGCACCGCGCCCGCGACCAGCGCGCGGAACGCGACCGCCCCGATCCAGCCGAACGCCGCGACCACGCGCAGCAGCAGCAGGAAGGACAGGCCCCAGGCGAGCGCCAGGAAGACATAGCCGGCGAGGTCGCGTGGCCTCACCGGTCCTGGTCCTGCGCCGCGGCGGGGGCGGCGCGCCGGCGCACCGCTTCGCGCGCCAGCAGGACGCCCGCCAGCGCGATCAGGGCTCCGCCGCCCAGCGTCGCCAGGTCCGGCCGCTCGCCGAAGACCAGCACGCCCAGCGCGATCGCCCAGAGCAGGCCGGCATAGCCGAAGGGCGCGGTCAGCGACACCGGCGCCAGCATCAGCGCGCGGATCACCAGGAAATGCGACACCCCGCACAGCGCGCCATGCGCGATCATCAGCGCGGCGTGCAGCGGCGTCGGCCACACCCAGACGAAGGGCGCGACGCAGAACGCCAGCACGCAGCCCACCAGGCTGGAATAGAAAAGGCTGGGCACCGCCGGATCGATCGCCGAGACCCGCCGCGTCACCACCTGATAGACGGCATAGGCCGCGGCCGAGCCCAGCGGCAGCATGACGCTCCAGCCGAACAGATCCGGCGCCGGCCGCAGCACCACGACGACACCCGCGAAGCCGCCGAGCACGATCGCCCAGTGGCGCGGCGTCACGCGCTCGCCCAGCAGCGGCACCGCGATCGCCGCCGCGATCAGCGGCGAGGTCTGGCCCAGCACCACCGAGGTCGCGAGCGGCAGCTGGCTGAGCGCGCCCACGAACAGCGCGCTCGCCGCGATCATCGCGACGCCGCGCAGCACGTGCAGCCCGGGCGCGCCGGTATGCAGGATCCCGCGCATGCCGATCCACGGCACCAGCAGGAACGCGACCGCGGTCTGCGCCGCGAAGCGCACCGCGACGATCTGCGCCACCGGATAATGCTGCGTCAGCCATTTCGCGAAGGCATCCAGGCTGGCGCCCAGCGTCACCGCGAGCACCATGAGCCCGATGCCGAGCAGCGGCCGGGAAGGCCCGTGGGTCACGCGGATGCGCCCGACACGCGTCTGTCCATGCATCCACCCTACCGCACCCGCCGCGCCGCGAGTCCTGCGATCATCGAAGATCTCCCGCCCGGCCCCTCCGCCGGCCGCGCGCGGGAGCGGACGCGCCAGGCGCCGCGGCGGCGCGCGCTGTGCGTACCCTTGGCGACTGCATCGCCCGGGGCATAGTCTCGGGCGCCGCGCGCATCGCGCAGAGGAGAGAGACGCCGACCATGCCGACCGATATCGAGATCGCGCGCCAGGCGCGCCTGCAGCCGATCCAGTCCATCGCCGACAGGCTCGGCATCCCCGCGGACGCGGTCTCGCCCTATGGCCGCTTCATCGGCAAGGTCGATCTCGGCCATGTGGCGGCGCTGCCCGAGCGGACGGGATCGCGGCTGATCCTGGTCACCGCCATCAACCCGACCCCGGCCGGCGAGGGCAAGACGACGACCACGGTCGGGCTGGGCGACGGGCTCAACCGGATCGGCAAGCGCGCGATGATCTGCCTGCGCGAGCCGTCGCTGGGGCCATGCTTCGGCGTCAAGGGCGGCGCGGCCGGCGGCGGCTACGCGCAGATCGTGCCGATGGAGCAGATCAACCTGCATTTCACCGGCGACTTCCACGCCATCTCCTCGGCGCACAACCTGCTGTCGGCGATGATCGACAACCATATCTACTGGGGCAATGCGCTGGGCTTCGACGCGCGGCGCGTCGCCTGGCGCCGCGCCATCGACATGAACGACCGTTCGCTGCGCGCGATCGTGTCGTCGCTGGGCGGCACGGCCAATGGTTTCCCGCGCGAGGACGGGTTCGACATCACCGTCGCCTCCGAGGTGATGGCGGTGTTCTGCCTCGCGCGAGACCTGCGCGACCTCGAGGACCGGCTGAGCCGGATGGTCGTGGGCTACACCCGCGAGCGCAAGCCGATCCTGGCCCGCGACGTCAAGGCGCCGGGCGCGATGACGGTGCTGCTCAAGGACGCGCTGGCGCCCAACCTGGTCCAGACGCTGGAGGGCAACCCCGCCTTCGTCCATGGCGGACCCTTCGCCAATATCGCGCATGGCTGCAACTCCGCGATCGCGACGCGCGCGGCGCTCAAGCTCGCCGACTACGTCGTCACCGAGGCCGGCTTCGGCGCCGATCTCGGCGCCGAGAAGTTCTTCGACATCAAGTGCCGCCAGGCCGGGCTGAATCCGGCGGCCGCGGTGATCGTCGCCACGGTGCGCGCGCTCAAGATGCATGGCGGCGCGGCCAAGGACGCGCTCGCGACCGAGGACCTCGCGGCCCTCGGCCGCGGCATGGCCAATCTCAGCCGCCATGTCGCCAATGTGCGCAAGTTCGGCGTCCCGGTCGTCGTCGCGGTCAACCACTTCTCGTCCGACACCGACGCCGAGCACGCGGCGATCCGGGATTTCTGCGCGCGCGAACTGGGCGTCGAGGCGGTCACCTGCCGCCACTGGGCGGAAGGCTCGCGCGGCACCGAGGAACTGGCGCGGCGCGTCGTGGCGCTGGCCGAGGGCGGCACGGGCGAATTCCGTCCGCTCTATCCCGACGACATGCCGCTCTGGGACAAGATGCGCACCATCGCCACCGAGATCTACGGCGCCGCCGACATCACGGCCGATGCGCGGGTACGCGAGCAGTTCAAGGAGCTCGAAGCCGCGGGCCATGGGAAGCTGCCGATCTGCGTCGCCAAGACCCAGTATTCCTTCTCGACCGACCCCGCCGCGCG
The DNA here is from genome assembly GCA_044355765.1 of Alphaproteobacteria bacterium. Lineage (GTDB taxonomy): Bacteria > Pseudomonadota > Alphaproteobacteria > CACIAM-22H2 > CACIAM-22H2 > CAIOSQ01. Next base: position 493 of record JBIKXN010000043.1, on the reverse strand, counting down.
CGGCGCGCCCAGCGGCCATGTCGTGCCGGTCCGCGAGGTCTCGCTCTCCGCGGGCGCCGGCTTCCTGGTCGTCATCTGCGGCGAGATCATGCGCATGCCCGGCCTGCCCCGCGCGCCCTCGGCCGAGCGCATCTACATCGACGACCAGGGCCGCATCGAAGGCCTGTTCTGAGCGGCAGCAAATCCGGTCCAGAGAGGTATTTCGCCGCTACGACCCGGCGGACGCCGGTCGTATCGCTGCGGAATGGTTCTCTGGATCCGGTTTCGGGTGGCCGTAGCTGGGGCGGCCGGTGGCCTCGGCGCGGAATTCGGATTCGATCAGCAGGCTTTCGCCGCCGGCCTCGACGAAGCGTTCCTCGGCGTCGATGCGGACCTCGCCCGCAGCGACGCCGTCGGCGGCCAGCGCCGCCAGCGCCAGGCGTCGCGCGGTCGCCTCGGCATCCGCGCGCGCCGCGTCGTAGGTGGCGTGGTCGCGCGCGCCGTCGGCGGCGTG
>JBIKXN010000388.1:0-3968 GCA_044355765.1 Alphaproteobacteria bacterium | reverse complement strand
ATGTACCGTGGGCTGGACGAAGACCGGCGGTGCCGAGCCGCGGTTCATCGGCGCCGACCCGAGCGGACGTTTCCTCTACGCGGCCAACCAGAACAGCGACGACATCGTCGTCTTCGCCATCGATCCCGACAAGGGCGCGCTCTCCCCGACCGGCGCGCGGATCGCCACGGCGAGCCCGGTGACGATCGCCTTCGCGGGCAGGTTCTGAGCGCGACCCGTCAATAGGCCAGCGCGCAGCCGTCCTTGCGGGGGTCGGAGCCAGCCATCAGCGTGCCGTTCTTCCAATCGAGCATGATCATCTGACCGCCGCCAAAGGGGCTGTCGGCTCGCTCGACGGGATGGCCGCGCCGCGCCAGTTCCTGGGCCGCGGCTTCGGGGATGCCTTGCTCGAGGCCGTAAACGCCGTCCGCGAAGAAGGCGCGCGGCATGTCGATCGCCTCCTGCGGGTCGCAGCCATAGTCGATGACGTTAGCCAGCACCCAGGCATGGCCGACCGGCTGGAAATGGCCGCCCATCACGCCATACGACGCGAAGACGCGGCCGTCGCGCTGCACCATGCCCGGGATGATCGTGTGCAGGGGCCGCTTGCCCGGCGCGACCTGGTTGGGATGCCCGTCCTCGAGCGTGAACCCGGCGCCGCGGTTCTGCAGGATGACGCCCGAGCGCGGCGCCGAGATCCCGGAGCCGAATCCATGGAAGAGCGAGTTGATGAACGAGCAGACATTGCGGTCGCGATCGACCACGGTCAGGTAGACCGTGTCCTTGTGGATCGCGGCGTTCTCCGACCAGCACGCGGCGCTCGCCTTGGTCGGCGAGATCGCCGCACGCCAGCGCGCCGCCTGCGCCTTGTCGAGGAGTGCCGCGACCGGCACCTCGGCCTTGGTCATGTCGGCGACATAGCGGTTGCGCAAGCCGAAGGCGAGCTTGGTCGCCTCGGCGTAGAGATGCAGCCGGTCGGCCGAGAGCGGCGCCAGACCCTTGAGGTCGTAGCCTTCCAGGATGTTGAGCAGGATCAGCGCCGTGATGCCATGGCCATTGGGTGGGATCTGGAAGCAGGTGTGGTCGCGGTAGCTGGTCGTGATCGGTGTCACGTACTCGCCGCGATGCGTGGCGAGGTCCGACAATTGATGCGTGCCGCCCAGCGCGCGCAGCGACTCGACGATGTCGCGGGCGACTTCGCCTTCGTAGAAGGCCTTCGCGCCGTCGCGACCGATCGCGCGCAGCGTCTCGGCCAGTTGCGGCTGACGATGGCGCTCGCCGACCGTCGGCGCGCGGCCGCCCGGCAGGAAGATCGCCTTGGAGGCCGGGTTGGCGGCAAGCTTGTCGGCGGCGCTGGACCAGTCGGAGCCGACCCGGGGTGAGATCACATATCCGTCCTGCGCATAGGCGGCGGCCGGAGCCAGGTTCTCGGCCAGGGTCTTGCGCCCATGGTCGCGGACCAGCCGGTCCCAGGCCTCGACGGCGCCGGGCACGGTCACGGCATGCGGCGAGGTCAGCGGTATTTCCTTGAGACCCGCGGCGCGGAACGTCTCGGCCGTCAAACCGGCCGGCGCGCGGCCCGAGCCGTTATAGCCGATCACTTCCCCCGTACCGCCTTTGCAGTATAGCGCAAAGACGTCGCCTCCGATACCGGTCGAGCCCGGCTCGACCACCGCAAGCGCGGCCGCTGCAGCGACGGCCGCGTCCACCGCCGTGCCCCCGGCGCGCAGGATGTCGATCGCGGCGAGCGTCGCCGCCGGGTGGGAGGTGGCCGCGGCACCGTTGACACCATGGACGGTCGAGCGTCCGGCGAGATGGAAGCTGCGCATGTGCTGCCTTTCGTGTCTGTCAAGCGACGCCGCCGCCGACGTCGCCAGAGAGTTTTGCCTCACGGTGGGTCGGGATGGCCAGACCGTTCTGCGCGCGTCGCCACCGAAGCTTCGGCAGCCGACGCGGGCATCAGAGCATAAACCGTTCGATTGATGCGCTCGCGGGGCCCTGATCGCCGCCGGTGAAACGCTCGGGCTCGCGGGAATATGTTGATGGTTCATGAGCCCGCTTGGTACCGTTCGACTCGGTTTGGCGGTCCGTTGGCGTCGTGTCGACGCCACCGTCGGGTGCGGCTCGGCCGCGAGCTTGATAAGTGCATCAAGTCGCTTTTGCTCAAACAGGCCCCATTGGCCACGGTGAACGACATGACCGACCTTGCCAACCAAACCGATGCCGCAAAGGGGCGCGCGATGACCGACACCAAAATCGGCTCCACGGCTATCGTGCGGATGCGGAACGGCGAGGATGCGCTGGCCCTCCTGCTCGGCGGCGACGCGGCGCCGATCGCGGTGCGGCATGGGACGCAGGCGGGGACGCTGCTGCCCGGGGTGTTCGTGGAGGCCGAGGACGGCGCCCTGGCCGCTCGGCTCGCGCATGGTGGTCATGGCGTGCGGCGGATCGAGATCCCCACCGACGCGGCCGCACGCCAGGCGTTCTTCGCGTCCTGGGCGTCGCAGGGCGATCTGGCGCGGCGGGGGCTCGGGATCGGCCTGCTGCTGTTGCCGCTCGCGGCGTGCGGTGGCGGCGGTGGCGGCGGCACGGGGACGGTGGCGACGACGACGACCGGCTTCGTGATCGACGGGTATATCGCGGGCGCGACCGTCTTTCGTGATGGCAACGGCAACCGTCAGCTCGACGGCGGCGAGGTTTCGACCACGTCCGGCACGGTGGCGCCGGATATCGGCCGCTTCACGCTCGGCGGCAATCTGAGCCAGCAGATCGTCGCGATCGGCGGCACCGACGTCTCGACCGGTGACGCCTTCCGCGGCGTCCTGATCGCTCCGGCCGGTGCCACCGTGGTGACGCCGCTGACGACGCTCGTCAGCATCCTCATGAGCCCGACCGGCGGCGGGCTCAGCCAGAGCGCCGCGCTCGCCGAGGTGCGGGCCGCGCTCGGGCTCAACGCGGGCGACGAGAACCTGATCCTGAGCACGGATCCGATCGCGACCAACAATATCCGCCTCGCCAAGGCCGGCGCCCAGCTCGGCAACATCTTCAATGCCGTCGGCGCCGCCGCGGGCGGCGACGCGGCCGCGCAGCAGGCCGCGGCCTTCAACATCGCGCGCGAGCTGGCGGTGACGATCCGCGACGCGCCGGGCACGGTGAGCCTCGCGGATCTGTCGGTGCTCAACACCGCGGTCACCAACGCGAACGTGACATTGTCCGCCGCCGACCGGCAGGCCGTGGCGGCCAAGAACCAGCGTCTCAACGGGGCCGATATCGACACGATCGCCGAGATCAACACCGTCCAGCAGACGCCGACGCCTTCCGAGATCGCGGTCGACCGGACCGCGCGCACCGTCACGCTGACCTTCACCGAACAGCTGGACGCGGCGAACCCGCCGCCGACGAGCGCGTTTGAGGTGACCACGCAGATCGGCGGGGTCGCGACGACCAACGCGGTGCAGACGGTGGTCGTTTCGGGCAAGACCGTGACCCTGACGCTGACGACGCCGTTCGACGCCGGGCAGGTCGATGTCCGCTACACCGATCCCACCGCCGGGAACGACGTAGCCGCGATCCAGGACACCGCCGGCAACGACGCCCTGACCTTCACCTCGGGCAGAGCCGCGGACGGCTATCTGCGCGGCGCGCAGATCTGGCTCGACACCGATGGCGACGGCGTCCGGGACCTGAACACCGGGATCGTGACAAACGCGAACGGCGATTTCTTCCTGCCGGCCGGACTGCCGAGCGGCACCATCGTCGCCGTCGGCGGTATCAACATCGACACCGGCATTCCCAACACGGTCGAGCTGCGCGCGCCAGCGGGCTCGACCACCATCAATCCTCTGACCACGCTCGTCCAGGCGGTTCTGTCCGCCAACCCCGCCATCGGTTCTGCGGGGGCATCGGTCCTTGTCGCGCAGAGCCTTGGTCTGTCGGCCAGCATCGACTTGACCCGTTTCGACCCTCTGGCGGTGCTTTCCGCAGACCCG
>JBIKXN010000042.1:0-13131 GCA_044355765.1 Alphaproteobacteria bacterium | reverse complement strand
TCTCGGCGAAGGTCTCGCCGGTTTCCTCGGCATGGCCCTGCAGATCGCACTGTTCGCGGGCATCGCGATGCTCGTCCTGCGGTTCATCCGCAGCCGGCGCGAGGCGGCGGCACGGCCGGCGGCGGCCTATGCGGGCGGCGCACCCGGCACCCCCGACACGGACCCCGCGTCGGGCCCGATGGCGCGCACGCCGCTCGCCGCGGATTCCGGCCCCGTCGCCGGCACCGGCACCGGGGGCGGTTCCAACCCCTTCGCGCAGCAGGGCGGTGACGAGATCGGGCTGACCGGGGCCGATTTCGATGTCTTCGAGAAGCGGCTGGGCGAGGTCCAGGCGGCCTGGACCCGCGGCGACGTGATGGCGCTCAAGCGCATCGCGACGCCGGAAATGGTGAGCTATCTCAACGAGGACCTGGCCGCGAACTCCAGCCGCGGCGTTGAAAACCGGGTCGAGGACGTCAAGCTCGAGCAGGGCGACCTGTCCGAGGCATGGCAGGAAGGCGGCACGCAATACGCCAGCGTCGCGATGCGCTGGTCGGCGCGCGACTACGAGGTGTCGCTGGCAGATGGCCGCGTGAGCGCGGGCGAGCGCGACGCGCGCCAGGAGCACACCGAAGTCTGGACCTTCATGCGCAGCCAGGGCGGCGAGTGGATCCTGTCCGCCATCCAGCAGGTCTGAACCAGCATTCGTCGAGGCCCGGCGCGCCCAGGCGGCGCGCCGGGCCTTTACTTTTTGTGGCCTGTCGGTTTCGCTGCCGGGGCAGGATAGAATGCGCGCATGCCCCTCTCCGAAGCAGATCTGCTGATCGATCGTCGCCGCCTGAAGCGTCAGATCTCGTTCTGGCGCCTCGCAGCCATCCTCGTCGCGCTGGCGACCATCGTCGGTTCGGCGCTGCAATTCGGCCGTCCGCTGGTCGGCCACGGCCATATCGGCCGTTTTTCGGTCACTGGCGTGATCGCCGACGACCGCCCCCGCTTCGAGGCGCTGCGCGAGGCGGCGCGCGATCCGCGGCTCAAGGCAATCGTGGTGCGGATCGACAGCCCCGGCGGCACGGTGGTGGCGAGCGAGGAACTCTACCGCCAGCTTCGCCAGATCGCCGGCCGGATCCCCGTGGTCGCGGTAATGGGGCAGACGGCCGCCTCGGGCGGATACATGGTGGCGCTGGGCGCCGACCGTATCTTCGCCCGCGAGGGGACGATTACCGGATCGATCGGCGTGCTGATGCAGACCGCCGACGTCACCGGACTGCTCCAGAAGCTGGGCGTCGCGATGGAGCAGATAAAATCGTCGCCGCTCAAGGCCGTGCCGAATCCCTTCGAGCCCCTGACCGACGAGGGCCGCCGGGCCGTGCGCGCGATCATCGACGACACCCACGCCATGTTCGTCGACATGGTCGCCGAACGCCGCGGGCTCGCGCCCGCCGAGGCCCGCCGGCTTGCCGACGGCCGCGTCTATACCGGTCGCCAGGCGCTGGGGGCCGGTCTGGTCGATGCGCTCGGCGGCGAGGAATCCGCGATCGCGTGGCTGACGAGCGCGCGCGCGGTCCCCGGCGACCTGCCCGTCAGGGACATCAAGCCCGGCCTGGTCGATCCGGGCGGGTTCGATCTGAGCGGCCTCGCGACCCGCCTGATACGGGGAAAATCCTATCTGCCGGAACGACTTACCATTGACGGGCTGGTGGCTGTTTGGCACCCTGATCTTGGAACGCGGTGAACCGCGCTCTACCATCGATCCCAAACCTCGCCCGAATCGAACCGAGATGACGAAGTCCGAGTTGATCCAGCGCATCGCCGATTCGAACGCGGATCTCACCCAACGCGACGTCGAGCGGATAGTCGGTGCCATATTCGACGAGATCGCCCGCGCGCTGGCCAATGGACAGCGCGTCGAACTGCGCGGCTTCGGCGCCTTTTCCGTCAAGCAGCGCGCGGCGCGCGTCGGCCGCAACCCGCGCACCGGCGACGCCGTCGACGTATCGGAGAAGTTCATTCCCTTCTTCAAGACCGGCAAGGACTTGCGCGAACGCTTGAATTCGAAGGCATGACGGTCGGCGCGACGCGCGCGGGGGGTCGAGGATGAGACCGCTGTTCTGGATCGCCGGCGTGCCGTCCATAATCTGCGTCGGGTTTTTCGCGGTTGCAAACCGGCATCCCGTGGCCGTCGATCTGTGGCCGCTCGCGGGTCGCTATGAGATCCCGCTGGTCGCGGCGCTCGCCATCGCGCTCTACCTGGGTTTCGCGCTAGGCGCCGCGATCGCCTGGTGGGCGGGCCGCGGCACGCGCCGCGACGGCAGGGCCGCGCGCCGTCGCGCCGGCCATCTGGAAGACGAACTGGCGCGCATGCGGCAGGATGGAACGGCAAGGCCGCCTGCCGCTTCCCATGGCCTGCCCGCCACGGTGCGCTCATGACGATGAGTTTCGACGCCGAGGCGGTCCGGCGCGCGCTGCCGACCCGGGCGCTGGTCGAAGCGCTGCGCGAAGCCTTTCGGGGTACGGCGAAGACGCCGACCCGCCATCACCATCGCATCGCGGTTCCCGGCGCGCCCGAGGCGATGCTGCTGCTGATGCCGTCCTGGATCGAGGGCCGTTACGTCGGCGTCAAGGTCGTATCGGTGTTTCCAGGCAACGCGACGCACGGGCTCGACTCGGTCCAGGGGACCTATCTGCTGCTGTCGGGCGAGACCGGTGCGCCTCTCGCCATCGTCGATGGGCGCATGCTGACGCTGCGGCGCACCGCCTCGGCCTCGGCGCTCGCCGCGGACTATCTGGCGCGCGCCGATTCGCGCTCGCTGCTGATGATCGGCACCGGCGCGCTGGCGCCACATCTGATCGAGGCGCATGCGACGGTGCGCCCGATCCGGGATGTCGTGATCTGGGGCCGCGACCACGGCAAGGCGCAGGCGCTTGCGGCATCGCTCGGCGGCGGCGCCTTCGCGGTCCGCGCCGCGGACGATCTCGAACGGGCGGTGCGCGCAGCCGACATCGTCAGCTGCGCCACCCTGTCCAAGACGCCCCTGGTGCGCGGCGCGTGGCTGCGCGCGGGCCAGCACGTCGATCTGGTCGGCAGCTATGCGCGCGACATGCGCGAGAGCGACGACGACGCCGTCGCGCGCGCGCGCGTCTATATCGACACCGCGGCCGCTCTCCTCGAATCCGGCGATCTGGCCCAGCCGCTCGCCAGCGGCGTGCTCGACGAGAAGCGCGTGGCTGGCACGCTCGCCGACCTCGCCGGCGGCGGCGTCACCGGACGGCGGGCTGCCGACGAGATCACGCTGTTCAAGTCCACCGGAACCGCGATCGAGGACCTCGCCGCGGCGATCGTGGTCTACGAGGGCGCGATCGCCGGACCCGGAGCACGCGCATGATCGCGCGCCGCACGCTGGCCGGGTTCCTCCTCGGCGTCCTGGCCGTGCTGACGTTCCATCAGGCGGCGATCGGCGTCATGCACGCCTACGGCCTGGTCGCCAACCCACCCTTCCGCCTCAATCCGGTCGGTCCGCTCGGCGTCCCCGCGATCGCGAACTCCGCCTTCTGGGGCGGGCTCTGGGGCATCGCGATTTTCCTGGCGACCGACCGCATGCGCAGCGACGTCGCGCGGATCCTCGCCGCCACGGCGATCGGCGCGATCGGCGCCACCGCGGTCGGCTGGTTCGTCGTCGCGCCGCTCAAGGGACTGCCGGTGGCACAGGGCTGGAACCCCGCAGCGATGTGGCGGGCACCGACGATCAACGGTCTGTTCGGGCTCGGCTGCGGCCTGCTGGCGCATGGGGTCGGCGCGCTGTTTGGCCTGAGGCGCTAAACGCGCGACGGCCCGACATACAGGAATGCGAACGATGCGCAGCGCGAATCGGATCTTCGTCGGGATCGATCGGGCCGACCGTGCAGGCGCGGGCGCGGACATCGCCCGCCTCGCCGGAACCGGTTGCGCGATCAAGCTCGGGCTCGAGTATTTCGTCGCCAACGGGCCCGACGGCGTGCGCGCCGTCGCCGCGGGCCACAGGCTGTTCCTCGACCTGAAGCTGCACGACATTCCGAACACGGTGGCTGGCGCGACGCGTTCGGCCTGTGCGGTCCGGCCGCATTTCCTGACCATCCATGCGAGCGGCGGCGACGCGATGCTGCGCGCCGCCGTCGCCGCCGCCGCCGAGGCAGGCGGCGAGACGCCGCCGCGGCTGCTGGCCATCACCGTTCTGACCAGCCTCGACGATGCCGATCTCGCGGCCTGCGGGCAGCGCGGTCCGGTCGCCGATCAGGCGCTGCGTCTCGCCGAACTGGCCCAGCGCGCGGGCGTCGCCGGCGTGGTCTGCTCGCCGCACGAAGTGGCGATGCTGCGGCGCAGCTGCGGTCCGGACTTCGTGCTGGTCACGCCGGGGATCCGCCCCGCCTGGGCCGCGAGCGGCGACCAGAAGCGCGTGACCACGCCCGCCGAGGCCATCGCCGCAGGCGCCGACCATCTGGTCATCGGGCGGCCGATCACGCAGGCGGCCGATCCCGCCGAGGCCCTGGCGCGGATCTGCGCCGAGATCGACGGGGCGCGGTGAAGATCGCGGTCAAGATCTGCGGGCTGAACGCGCCCGACGCGATCGCCGCCGCCGCCGAGGCGGATTTCGCCGGCTTCGTGTTCTTTCCCCGCTCGCCGCGTCACGTGGAGCCCGCGGCGGCAGCCGCGCTGGCCGCGGCGCTACCGGCGCGGGTGCGACGCGTCGCGGTCACGGTCGATGCCGGGGACGACCAGGTCGCCGCGATCGTCGCCGGACTGCGGCCCGACCTCATCCAGCTTCACGGGCGCGAGACGCCGGCGCGGGCCGCCGAGCTGCGCGCGCGCTTCGGCCTTCCCGCCATCAAGGCGCTCGCCGTCGGCACTGCGCGCGATCTCGACGCGGCCGCGGCCTATGCCCCATGCGTCGACTGGTTCCTGTTCGACGCCAGACCGCCGGCCCGCGAAGGCGCGCTGCCCGGCGGCAACGCGGTCAGCTTCGACTGGACGATGCTGGCGGGCCGCTCCATGGCGCGGCCATGGTTCCTGTCGGGTGGGCTCGATCCCGGCAATCTGGGCGCCGCCCTCGCCGCCAGCGGCGCCGCCGCCGTCGACGTTTCCTCTGGGGTCGAAGCGGCACCGGGACGCAAGGACCCGGCACGGATAAGGGATTTCCTGCGCGCCGCCGCCTCCTGAAAGCGCGAATTTCGGGCTTGGCCGCCCCGGTGTGCTGGCCTAGAACGACCGACCATGGCTACCGCACTGAACTCCCTGCGCAACCAGCCGGACGAGCGTGGTCATTTCGGCCCCTATGGTGGCCGCTATGTCGCCGAGACGCTGATGCCGCTGATCCTCGAGCTCGAGGCCGCCTATGGCGCGGCCAAGGCCGATCTCGCGTTCCAGAAGGAGCTCGACTACTATCTCGAGCACTATGTCGGGCGGCCGAGCCCGCTCTTCTTCGCCGAGCGGCTGACGCGCCACCTCGGCGGCGCGAAGATCTACTTCAAGCGCGACGAGCTCAACCACACGGGCTCGCACAAGATCAACAACTGCATGGGCCAGATCCTGCTCGCCCGCCGCATGGGCAAGACGCGGATCATCGCCGAGACCGGAGCGGGCCAGCATGGCGTGGCGAGCGCCACCGTGTCGGCGCTGTTCGACCTGCCCTGCGTCGTCTACATGGGCGCCACCGACATCGAGCGCCAGGCGCCGAACGTCTTCCGCATGAAGCTGCTCGGCGCCGAGGTCCGGCCGGTCACGTCGGGCGCGGGCACGCTCAAGGACGCGCTGAACGACGCGCTGCGCGACTGGGTCGCGAACGTCGAATCGACCTTCTACATCATCGGCACGGTCGCGGGCCCGCATCCCTATCCCGCGATGGTCCGCGACTTCCAGTCCGTGATCGGTCGCGAAACGAAGGAGCAGATGCTGCGCCAGGAAGGCCGCCTGCCCGACATGATCGTCGCCTGCATCGGCGGCGGCTCGAACGCCATGGGCCTCTTCCATCCCTTCCTCGACGACAGCGGCGTCGAGATCGTCGCCGTCGAGGCCGGCGGTCACGGCATCGAGACCGGCCGGCACGCCGCCTCGCTGACCGGCGGGCGTCCCGGCGTGCTCCACGGCAACAAGACCTACCTGCTGCAGGACGCCGACGGCCAGATCACCGAGGCGCACTCGATCTCGGCGGGTCTCGACTATCCCGGCATCGGGCCGGAGCACGCCTGGCTGCACGATCTCGGGCGTGTCGACTACGTCTCGGCGACCGACGAGGAAGCGCTCGAGGCCTTCAAGCTCTGCGCGCGGCTGGAAGGGATCCTGCCGGCGCTCGAACCCGCGCACGCGCTCGCGGAGGTCATGAAGCGCGCGCCGAAGATGCGCAAGGACCAGTCGATCGTCATGAACATGTGCGGCCGCGGCGACAAGGACGTGTTCGCGCTGGCCGAGCGATTCGGGGTCAAGCTGTGAGCCGGATCGCGCCGCGCTTCGCGAGGCTGCGCGACGCGGGCCGCGCCGGGCTGGTGACCTACGTCATGGCGGGCGATCCGGACGCCGGCACGACCGCCAGGATCCTGGCCGGCCTGCCTGCCGCTGGCGCCGACGTGATCGAACTCGGCATGCCCTTTTCCGACCCGATGGCGGACGGCCCCGCGATCCAGGCCGCCGGTCTGCGCGCGCTCGCCGGCGGCATGACGCTCGCCGGCACCCTCGATCTCGTGCGCGAATTCCGCGCCGGCGACGCCGAGACGCCGCTGGTTCTGATGGGCTATTTCAACGTCCTCTTCGCCTACGGCGTCGAGCGATTCATGCGCGACGCGCGCGCCGCCGGCGCCGACGGCGTGATCGTCGTCGACCTGCCGCCCGAGGAGGCCGGAGAGGCCGCACCCCACGCCGCCGCGCAGGGCCTGGATTTCATCCGGCTCGCGACGCCGACCAGCGACGACGCGCGGCTGCCGCACATCCTCGAGGGCGCGAGCGGCTTCCTCTACTACGTCTCGATCCTCGGCATCACCGGCACGCGCAGCGTCGATGTCGGCGCCGTGCGCGACGCGGTGACGAGATTGCGGCGGCACACGGCGATGCCGATCGCAGCCGGCTTCGGCATCAAGACGCCCGAGGCCGCCGCGGCGATCGCCCGCCATGCCGATGCGGCCGTCGTCGGCTCGGCGATCGTGCAGGCCGTCGCCGACACGCTCGACGATGCCGGCCGGGCGACCGAGGCCACGGTCCCCCGCGTGCTCGACCTGGTGCGCGCGCTGTCCGCCGGCGTGCGCGGCGCGCGCGGGAGCTGAACCGCCATGAACTGGATCACCAACTATGTCCGGCCGAAGCTGCAGGCGCTCGTGCGCAAGGCCGAGGTGCCGGACAATCTCTGGGACAAGTGCCCGGCCTGCGAGCGGATGATCTTCCATCGCGACCTTGAGGCGAACCACCGGGTCTGCACGCATTGCGGCCATCACCTGCGGCTGCCCGCCAAGCGCCGGCTGGAGATGCTGTTCGACGACGGCGCCTATACGCGCATCGAACTGCCGAAGACGATCCAGGATCCGCTGAAGTTCCGCGACCGCAAGCGCTACACCGACCGCCTCAAGGAGGCCCGAGAGAAGACCCACGAGCAGGACGCCATCATCGTCGCGCACGGACCGCTCGGCGGGATCCGGATCGTCGCCGCGGTGTTCGATTTCGAGTTCCAGGGCGGGTCGATGGGTATCGCCGTCGGCGAGGCCTTCCTGGCCGCCGCCCAGCTCGCGGTGCTGCAGCAGGCGCCCCTGATCGCGGTCCCGGCATCGGGCGGCGCGCGCATGCAGGAAGGCATCCTCAGCCTGATGCAGCTGCCGCGCACCGTGATCGCGGTCCAGCAGGTGCGCGAGGCCGGTCTGCCCTTCATCGTCGTGCTCGCCGATCCGACCACCGGCGGCGTGTCCGCCTCCTTCGCCATGCTCGGCGACATCGCCATCGCGGAACCCGGCGCCGTGATCGGCTTCGCCGGCGCGCGCGTGATCGAGGAGACGATCCGCGAGAAGCTGCCGCCGGGCTTCCAGAAGGCCGAGTATCTGCTCGAGCACGGACAGGTCGACATGGTCGTGCACCGGCACAAGCTGCGCGAGCAGCTGGCGCGCATCCTGCGCCTGCTGACCGCGCCGCAGCCCATGGCGGAGATCGTCTCGCTGCCGCGCACGGGCCAGTCGGGGATCGCGCCCTGAGCGGCCCGGCCTCGCGCGTCGATCCGATCCTGGAGCGGCTGACCGCTCTCCACCCCAAGGTCATCGACATGAGCCTGGAGCGGGTCGAGCGCCTGCTCCTGGCGCTCGGCGCGCCGCAGGAGCGGCTCGGCCCGACGATCCACGTCGCCGGCACCAACGGCAAGGGTTCGACCGTCGCCTATCTGCGCGCGATGGCCGAGGCCGCCGGGCTCAGGGTCAACGCGTATACGAGCCCGCATCTCGTGCGCTTCAACGAACGCATCCGGATCGCCGGCGCGCCGATCGCCGACGATGCGCTCGCGGCGCTGCTGGCGGAGGTCGAGGGCGCCAATGCCGGCGGGCCCGTGACCTTCTTCGAGATCACCACGGCTGCCGCCTTCCTGGCCTTCGCCAGGATGCCCGCGGACCTGACGCTGCTCGAGGTCGGGATGGGCGGCCGGCTGGACGCGACCAATGTCGTGCGCGCGCCGACGGTGACGGTGATCACCTCCGTCTCCTTCGACCACATGGAGTATCTCGGCGACACGCTGCCGGCGATCGCCGCGGAAAAGGCGGGGATACTGAAGCCCGGCGTCCCGGTCGTCGTCGCTCCGCAGCGCCCCGAGGCCGCGGCAGCGATCGCCGCGCGCGCCTGCGCGGTCGGCGCGCCGATGTTCCGCGCCGGACGCGAATGGAGCTTCGCGGCTTCGGACGCCGGCCTCGCCTATCGCGGCGTCGAGATCCGCGAGCTGCCGACGCCGGCGCTGCCCGGCGCGCATCAATTCGCCAACGCCGCCGCCGCCGTCGCCGCCGCGGAGATGCTGCCGGGTCGTCTGGGGCTGGCGCCCGCCGCGGTCGCGGCAGGGATCGCCGGCGCCAGCTGGCCGGCGCGGCTGCAGCGGCTGACGCATGGTCCGCTGCTCGCGGCGCTGCCGCCCGGGTGCGAGCTCTGGCTCGATGGCGGCCACAACGAGGACGGGGCGCGCGCGATCGCCGACTGGGCACGCGCGCAGCGCGACGGCGTCGCGCTCGACATCGTCGTCGCGCTGCGCTCGACCAAGCGCGCGGAACCGATCCTCGCCGCGCTGCGCCCGGTTGCGCGCATGCTCGTCTGCGTCGGCAATCCGGCGGACCCCGTCGCCAGCCCGCCCGCGGCGCTGGCCGCGACGGCGCGCGCGGCCGGGCTCGGACCGGTGCTCGAGGCGGCGGACGCGGCGGCCGCCCTTCGGCTGCTGCCGGAACCGCGGCGCGTGCTGATCTGCGGTTCGCTCTATCTCGCCGGCGCGGTGCTGGCGGAAAATCGCTGAGCCGGCCCGGCCGGCGGGGGACGTTACGTGTTCTACGATTTCTCCGAGCTGCCCGCGCCGGCCCGCTACAAGCTGCTGGCTGGCTGCATCCTGCCGCGGCCGATCGCGCTGGTCAGCACGGTCGACGCCGATGGTGCGCGCAACGCCGCGCCCTACAGCTTCTTCAACGTCATGAGCCACGAGCCGCCGCTGATCGTGCTTGGCATCGACAAGCGCCCGCCGGGCGCGCCGAAGGATACCGTCGCGAATATCCGTGCCACCGGCGTCTTCGTCGTCAATCTCGTCGACACGAGGATCGCCGAAGCCATGAATGTCTGCGCCATCGACTTCGACCCCGGCACCGACGAGATCGACGCCGCCGGGCTGACAGCCGTCGCCGCGCAGAAGGTCGTCGCGCCGCGCATCGCCGAGGCGCCGGTGGCGCTCGAATGCACGCTCCGGGACGAACTGCGCTATCCCGGCGGCCGCTCGATCGTCGTCGGCGAGGTGGTCGCCTTCCATGTCCGCGACGGCATCGTCGACGCGCGGTTCCATGTCGATGCCGAGGCCCTGGACCTCGTCGGACGCATGGCGGGCGCGGGCGGCTATGTCCGCCTGTCGGACCGGTTCTCGATCCCGCGGCTGACACCCGAGGAATGGCGCGCCGGCAAGCGCAGCGCGATCGGCCCCTATCGCGAATGACGCGCGAATCCGGGGAGAGGGAATGCTCGACCGTGCTGCCATCGCGCTGATCTCGCCGCTGCTGCGGCGGATCGCGCGCCCCATCGCCCGCGCCGGGATCGCCGCCGACGCCGTCACGCTCGCCGGCTTCGCGACCGGGATCTCCGGTGCCGCGGCGATCGCCGTCGGCATGCCGCTCGCCGGCCTTGCGCTGATCCTGCTCAGCCGGCTCTGCGACGGACTCGACGGCGCGGTCGCGCGGCTAGGCGCGCCGACCGATCGCGGCGCCTTTCTCGACATCGCGCTCGATTTCGTCTTCTACGCCAGCGTGCCGCTGGCCTTCGCGTTCGCCGATCCAGCCGCGAACGCGCTCGCGGCGGCGGTGCTGCTCGCCGCCTTCGTCGGCACCGGCTCGAGCTTCCTCGCCTTCGCCGTGCTGGCCGCGCGCCGGGGAATAGCCAACCCGCGGCTGCCGCAGAAGGGCTTCTACCATCTCGGCGGGCTGACCGAGGCGACGGAGACATTGGCGTGCTTCGCCGCGATGTGCCTGTTCGCGGACTGGTTCGCGCCGCTCGCCCTTTGCTTCGCCGCGCTCTGCGCGCTGACCACCGTCGCCCGGCTCTGGGCCGGATGGCGGCTGCTTGGCGACGCCGCGCCCGGGGCCTGAAAAGAAAAGGGCGGGACCCGAAGGTCCCGCCCCGTTCTTTCGGCGGAATTCCGACCTGCTGGCGCAGATCAGAAGTCCATGTCGCCGCCCATGCCGCCCATGCCGCCGCCGCCGCCGCCGGGCATCGGCGCCTTCTTCTCGGGGCGCTCGGCGATCATCGCCTCGGTGGTGATCAGCAGGGCCGCGACCGAAGCCGCATCCTGCAGAGCCAGGCGAACGACCTTGGTCGGGTCGATGATGCCGGCCTTCACCATGTCCGTGTACTTGCCCGCCTGGGCGTCGTACCCGAAGTTGACGTCGTCCTGCTCCAGGATCTTGCCGACGATCACGGAGCCGTCGACGCCCGCGTTCTCGGAGATCTGGCGCGCCGGGGCCTCGAGGGCCTGGCGGACGATCGCGATGCCGCGGGTCTGGTCGTCGTTCGAGGTCTTGAGACCCTTGAGCGCCTTGACCGCGCCGAGCAGCGCCGTGCCGCCGCCGGGGAGGATGCCCTCCTCGACCGCCGCCTTGGTGGCGTGCATGGCGTCATCGACGCGATCCTTGCGCTCCTTCACCTCGACCTCGGTCGCACCGCCGACGCGGATGACCGCGACGCCGCCCGCGAGCTTGGCCAGGCGCTCCTGGAGCTTCTCGCGGTCGTAGTCGGAGGTGGTCTCCTCGATCTGCGCGCGGATCTGCGTGCAGCGCGCCTGGATGTCGGCCTTCTTGCCGGCGCCGTCGACGATCGTGGTGTTCTCCTTCTCGAGCACGACCTTCTTGGCGCGGCCCAGCATGTCGAGCGTGACGCTCTCCAGCTTGATGCCGAGCTCCTCGCTGATCACCTGGCCGGCGGTCAGCGTGGCGATGTCCTCGAGCATGGCCTTGCGGCGATCGCCGAAGCCCGGGGCCTTGACGGCCGCGACCTTGAGGCCGCCGCGGAGCTTGTTGACGACGAGCGTCGCCAGGGCCTCGCCCTCGACTTCCTCGGCGATGATCAGCAGCGGCTTGCCCGACTGCACGACCGACTCGAGGACCGGGAGCAGGGACTGGAGGCCCGAGAGCTTCTTCTCGTGGATGAGGATGAAGGGGTTCTCGAGCTCGCAGATCATCTTGTCCGCGTTGGTGATGAAGTACGGCGACAGGTAGCCGCGATCGAACTGCATGCCCTCGACGACATCCAGCTCGGTCTCGAGGCTCTTCGCCTCCTCGACCGTGATCACGCCTTCCTTGCCGACCTTCTCCATCGCCTTGGCGATCATCTCGCCGATCTCGCGATCGCCGTTGGCCGAGACGACACCGACCTGGGCCACTTCCTTATGGTCCTTGACCGGCTTGGAGCGCTTCTTGAGGTCCTCGACGACCTTATCGACGGCCATGTCGATGCCGCGCTTGAGGTCCATCGGGTTCATGCCCGCCGCGACGGCCTTGGCGCCCTCGCGCACGATGGCCTGGGCCAGCACGGTGGCGGTGGTGGTGCCGTCGCCGGCGAGGTCACCGGTCTTGACCGCGACCTCCTTCACCATCTGCGCGCCCATGTTCTCGAACTTGTCCGAGAGCTCGATCTCCTTGGCGACGGTGACGCCGTCCTTGGTGATGCGGGGGGCGCCGAAGGCCTTGTCGATGACGACGTTGCGGCCCTTCGGGCCCAGCGTCACCTTGACGGCGTCGGCGAGGATGTCGACGCCGCGCAGCATGCGCGCGCGCGCGTCGGCGGAAAAACGAACGTCCTTGGCTGCCATGTGTATCTACCTTCTTCTCTATCGGCTGCGGATGGAAAACCGGCTCACTTCTTCTTGGCGCCCTCGATGATGCCCATGATGTCCGACTCCTTCATGATCAGGAGCTCGACGCCATCGAGCTTCACCTCGGTGCCGGACCACTTGCCGAACAGCACCGTGTCGCCGGCCTTCACGTCGAGGGCGACGAGCTCGCCCTTCTCGTTGCGGGCGCCCGGGCCAACGGAGTCGACGATGCCCTGCATCGGCTTCTCCTTGGCCGTGTCGGGAATGATGATCCCGCCAGCGGTCTTGGTCTCTTCCTCGAGGCGGCGCACGACGACGCGGTCGTGCAGGGGACGGAACTTCATCCTTGGATATCCTCCGGTTTGCGACTGCCTGGCGGCCGCCGGAACGCGCTGTTAGCACTCGGGGCCGCCGAGTGCTGGCGGAAATAAGGACTGCCCACCGGGGAGTCAAGCGCTCCCCGAGCCCGGCTGGCGATCCCTTTGGTCGCAGCGTTCCAACCAATTGGAATTATTGGATTCATTCATCCAGGCTGGCATTGCCGGCCTGGATCGCCGAGCCGGCCCGCGGCCGGGGGCGGCGCCTGGCAGGGGGTGGCCGTCGCCAGCCACCCCCTGCCGGC
>JBIKXN010000387.1:0-3974 GCA_044355765.1 Alphaproteobacteria bacterium | reverse complement strand
TCGTCGCATGTGCGATGCCGAGGGCGTCGAGACGCGCGAGCAGATCTGCGCGGGTGGCTGGCGGCATCTACATGCGCTCCGGGTGGGCCTGGGGGCTGACATCCGCACTGTCCGCGGCGACCGGCGACGCTGTCAATCGACCGCCTCGGCGGCGCGCACCCGCGCGGCGCAGTACTTGAACTCCGGGATCTTGCCGAAGGGATCGAGGCGCGGATCGGTCATCAGATTGGCCGCCGCCTCGCGATAGGCGAAGGGCAGGAACACCATGCCGCGCGGCACGTCGGCATCGGCGCGGGCCGAGCAGACCACGGCGCCGCGGCGCGTCTCGATGCGGATGCGGCCGCCCGGGACAATGCCCAGCCGCTCGAGTTCGGGCGGTGCCATCGACGCCACCGGCCCCGGCTCGATCGCGTCGAGCACCCGGCTGCGCCGCGTCATTTCGCCGGTATGCCAATGCTCGAGCTGGCGACCGGTGGTGAGAACGACCGGGAACTCGTCGTCGACCGGTTCGCCCGGCGGCAGCACCGATGCGGGCACGAAGCGGCCGCGGCCGGTCGCCGTCGGGAACCGATCGCCGAACACGATGTCGCTGCCGGGGCTTGCCTCGTCGGCGCAGGGATAGGTGACCGCGCCTTCGCGCTCGAGCCGCGCCCAGGTGATGCCGTGCAGCGAAGGCATCACCCCCGCCATCTCGGCGAACACGTCGCGGGGATGCGCATAGGACCAGTGCAGCCCGAGCCGGCGCGCGATCTCGCCGATGATCCAGAGATCCGGCATCGCCTCGCCGGGCGGCTCGATCGCCTTGCGCCCGAGCTGCACCTGGCGATTGGTGTTGGTCACCGTGCCGTCCTTCTCGGGCCAGGCGGTCGCCGGCAGCACGACATCGGCGTATTTGGCGGTCTCGGTCAGGAAGATGTCCTGCACGACAAGATGTTCGAGCCGCGCCAGACCGGCGCGGACATGGGCGAGGTCGGGATCGGACATCGCGGGGTTCTCTCCCATGATGTACATGCCGCGGATGCGCCCCTGGTGCGCGGCGTGCATGATCTCGACCACCGTCAGGCCGGGCTTCGGATCGAGCGCCGCGCCCCAGGCCCGCTCGAACGCCGCACGGTTGTCCGCGCCGTCGACGCGCCGGTAGTCGGGCAGCATCATCGGGATCAGCCCCGCGTCCGATGCGCCCTGCACGTTGTTCTGGCCGCGCAGCGGATGCAGTCCGGTCCCCGGACGGCCGATCTGGCCGGTCGACAGGGCGAGCGCGATCAGGCAGCGCGCGTTGTCGGTCCCGTGGACATGCTGCGACACGCCCATGCCCCAGAAGATGATCGACGCCTTCGAGCGCGCGTAGAGCCGCGCGGCGCGCCGGATCGTGTCGGCGTCGATGCCGCAGACCGGCGCCATCGTCTCAGGCGTGAACGCGGCGACATGCGCGGCCAGGGCCTCGAAATCGCTGGTATGCGTGGCGACATAGGCCGGATCGTGCAGGCCCTCGGCGACGATCGTGTTGAGCATCGCGTTCAGCAGGGCGACGTCGGTGCCGGGCCGGAACTGCAGCGCGAATTCGGCATGACGCATCAGACCGTTGCGCCGCGGATCCATCACGATCAGCTTGGCGCCGCGGCGCGCCGCCTGCTTGAGGAAGGTCGCGGCGACGGGATGGTTCTCTGTCGGCCGCGCGCCGATGACCACGATCACCTCGGCATCCGCCGCGGCGGTGAAGGGCGCGGTCACGGCCGCCGACCCGATCCCCTCGAGCAGCGCCGCCACCGACGAGGCATGGCAGAGCCGGGTGCAATGATCGACGTTGTTGGTGCCGAAGCCGGTGCGCACCAGCTTCTGGAAAAGATACGCCTCCTCGTTGGAGCCCTTCGCCGACCCGAAGCCGGCGAGCGCCGCAGGGCCATGCGCGGCGCGGATCCGGGCGATGCCCGCCGCGGCGCGATCGAGCGCCTCTTCCCATGTCGCGACGCGGAAATGCGTCGAGAAATCGTCGGGGTCGACCCCGACATCGGTCTTCGCGACGCCGTCGCGGCGGATCAGCGGTTGCGCGAGGCGCTGACGATGGCCGACATAGTCCAGGCCGAAACGTCCCTTGACGCAGAGCCGGTTGCGGTTGGCCGGGCCGTCGCGGCCGTCGACCTGGATGATCGCGTTGCCCTCGACCTTGAAGCGCACCTGGCAGCCGACGCCGCAATATGGGCAGACGCTGTCGACTTCGCGCTCGGGACGTCGCGCGACCTGCCCCGCGTCGCCGACGACCGAAGCCGGCAGCAGCGCGCCGGTCGGGCAGGCCTGGACGCACTCGCCGCAGCCCACGCAGGTGCTCGCGCCCATCGGGTCGCCGAAATCGAAGGCGATGGCGGTCGCAGCGCCGCGGCCGGTCATGCCGATCACGTCGTTGACCTGGACCTCGCGGCAGGCGCGCGCGCACAGCCCGCACTGGATGCAGGCGTCGAGCTGGACCGCGATCGCGGGATGGCTGCGATCGGGCGCGGGCTGCGGACGCGCGGCGAAGCGCGGCGTTTCGATACCCACGCGCCCGGCCCAGCGCCAGAACGCCGCTTCCGGTTCGTGCGCCTCGGCACGCGGGGCCTGGTCCGCGGCGAGCAGTTCGAACACCATGCGCCGCGCGGCCTGCGCGCGCGCCGTGGCGGTCCGCACCTCCATGCCGGGGCGCGGCGTCCTGATGCACGACGCCGCGAGCACGCGCTCGCCGGTGATCTCGACCATGCACGCACGGCAATTGCCGTCGGCGCGATAGTCCGGCTCGGGCAGATGGCAGAGATGCGGGATTTCCGGCGCGCGACGTCCCAGATCGTCTCGCCGGGTCGCGCCTCGACGGGCGCGCCGTCGAGCGTGAACGCGATCGTCTCCAGGCTCATCGCGTGGCCTCCGGAAAATGACGGAACAGGCTCAAGACCGGGTTCATCGCCGCCTGCCCAAGACCGCAGATCGACGCATCGGCCATGGCGCGCGCCAGTTCCTCGAGCAGCGGCCGGTCCCAGCCGGCGGGCGCGATCAGATGCTGCGCCTTGTCGGTGCCGACGCGGCACGGCGTGCACTTGCCGCAGGATTCATGGGCGAAGAACGCGAGCAGGTTGCGCGCGATCGCCTTGAGATCGTCCTGGTCCGAGAGCACGACGACGGCGCCCGAGCCGACGAAGCAGCCATGCGGCTCCAGCTTGCCGAACTCCAGCGGCAGGTCCGCCATCGACGCCGGCAGGATCCCCCCGGACGCACCGCCGGGAAGGTAGGCGGCGAAGCGATGGCCCGGGGCCATCCCGCCGCCGAATTCGGCGATCAGTTCGCGCGCGGTGATCCCTGCCGGCGCGATCTTCACGCCGGGCGAGCGCACCCGTCCCGATAGCGAGAAAGCGCGCAGGCCCCGCGCCCCGCGACGGCCCTGCCCCGCGAACCACGCGCCGCCGCGCTCGAGGATCTCGGGGATCCACCACAGCGTCTCGACGTTGTTGATCAGGGTCGGCCGGTCGAACAGCCCGCGCTCCGCGGGAAAGGGCGGCTTGTGTCGGGGCTGGCCGCGCCGACCCTCGAGGCTCTCGAGCATCGCCGATTCCTCGCCGCAGACATAGGCGCCCGCGCCGCGCCGCAGGACGATGCGCACGCCGTCGGCGAGGCCGGCGCGCAGGACGGCGCCGATTGCGCCAGCCATCCGCGCGCGCGCTTCGGGATATTCGTCGCGGACATAGACGTAGATCGCCTCGCAGCCGACGCTGCGCGCGCCGATCAATGCGCCCTCGAGCACGCGCAGCGGCGCCGTCTCCATGAACCAGCGGTCCTTGAACGTGCCCGGCTCGCCCTCGTCCGCATTGATCGCCATCAGCCGCGGCCCAGGCTGCGCCGACACCAGCCGCCATTTCCGGCCCGTCGGGAAACCGGCACCGCCCAGGCCACGCAGCCCCGCCTCGTCCAGCGCGGCGAAGATCGCTTCCACATCGCCCGCGCCGGCTTTCCAT
>JBIKXN010000041.1:0-13158 GCA_044355765.1 Alphaproteobacteria bacterium | reverse complement strand
AACCGCCGCGCCCGCGCTACCGGCGTCCGTCCGGTCGTGCCGGCCGCCGGACCATGCTGCTTGAAACGCCGCGCGGGCTTCGCGCAAACTCCCGGTCAGTCGTCGCGCGCCGCCGGAGCGGCGCCGTTCTCCGGGAGGATCAGACCGATGAAGCAGTTCCGTGGTTGCCACACCGTGACGGTCACTCCGTTCACCGAGGACGGCAGGAAGATCGACGTCAAGGCGCTCAAGCGTTTCCTCGACTGGCAGCACCAGAGCAAGGTCCCGGGCGTGATCATCCTCGGCACGACCGGCGAGTTCCTGACCGTCAGCGACGACGAGCGCGCCGAGTACGTCGAGGCCACGGTCAAGCATTGCCGAGGCAAGATGACGGTGATGGTCGGCGCAACCCATGCCCACACGCCGACCGCGGTGCGCTTCGCGCGCGAAGCCGAGAAGCTCGGCGCCGACGGCCTGATGATCGCGCCGCCCTACTACTACACGCCGACGGAAGACGAGATCTACGCCTACTACCGGGCGATCTCCGAGGCGGTGTCGATTCCGATCATGCTCTACAACAACCCGTTCACGACCAATGTCGACATGTCGGCCAAGCTGGTGGCCCGCATGACCAGGGACCTGGAGAACGTGCGCTACATCAAGGAAGCGAGCATGGATGTCGGCCGGGTCTTCGACATCTGCGAGCTGACCGGCGGCAAGATGAACGTGTTCGCTGGCGAACGCGTGGTCGAGAGCTTCAAGCTGGGCGCGGTCGGCTATGTCGATCCCAACGGCAATTTCTGTCCGCGCGCGTCGACCGGCATGTGGCCGCTGCTGGAGGCGGGACGCATCGCCGAGGCGACGAAGATCCAGCACCTGATCGACGAGATCTGGGGAATCATCAAGCAGGGCCACCCGCTCTATGGCCATCAATGCTATTCCAAGGCGCTGGCGGCTGCCTGCGGCTATCCGGTCGGCGACGTCCGGCCGCCGATCACGACCTTCAAGTCGCTCGGCAAGGAAGGCACGGCGCGGGTCGCGAAGCTGCGCAAGATCCTCGCCAAGCTCGACCTGATCATGGACCGCATCGAGGCCGAGACCGCAGCGCCCAAGGGCGCGCGCGGCGGCTGAAGCCGGGCGTGCCGCGCGCGGCGGCAGTCTGCCGCGCGCGGATGCGGCGCCGACGCGTTCCGCGGCGGTGCGGCCGCGATCCTGTGCCACGATGCGGAACGCACAAACGGTGGGCGTTCGCATATCGCGAACGCGGCGGCGGTGGTGACGCGTTGACCGTCGCGTACGCCAACCTCTAACGTTCCGCTCTCTCGATTCGTCGACACGGGGACGGGATGATGGACGACGCGCCACAGGCGAACTGGCTGAAGGGCGGGTTGCATGCCGGCCTCGCGACGTCCGATCTCGATGCGTCGCTCGGTTTCTATTGCGGGGCCTTCGGCTATCGCGTGACGTTCCGCGACGACGATCTCAAGGACATGGTGGCGCGGCTCACCCGCTCGCCCGGGCTTGCGGTGCGGCTCGCGCAGATGAAGCGGCCGGGCGAGGCGGCCGTGGAACTGCTCGAGTTCACGCCCGCGAAGCTGCAGGCTGGTGCGAAGCCGCCGGCCTGCGGCGACGGGCCGCCGCCGATGGGCCATCTCGCCTTTGCGGTCTCCGACATCGACGTCGCGCTCGCCGATCTGCGCGCCGCCGGCGCCGAACCGATCGGCGACATCGTGATGTTCCCCGAGGGGCGCTGCGTCTATTGCCGCGAGCCCGGCGGGACCGTCTTCGAACTCGAGGAAGTGGGCACCGGTACGCGGCCATGAGCGCGCCGATCGCCGTCGTGCTTGGCGCCGGCGGCGCCATCGGCACCGAGTGTTGCCGCGCTTTCGCCGCCGCCGGCTACCGCGTGGCTGCGGGCGACATCAGGCACGCGCAGGCGCGACGCGCCATCGACGGCCTGCCGCATGCGCCGGTCGCGGCCGGCATCGACGTCTGCGATCCGGATGCGCTGGTCGCATGGGCACGGGAGGTCGCCGCGCTGGGAAACGTCACGGCGCTGGTCTACGCGCCTGGCCTGGTGATGACCTCTGCGATCGAACGCACCGACTGGGCGCGGTATCGCAGGCTGATGGCTGTCAATCTCGACGGCGCCTTCCATGCCGCCGCGGCCTTCGTGCCGGTCATGCGCGACCAGGAGACGGCGGCGGCGATCGTGCTGCTATCTTCGACGGCGGGAAAACGCGGCGAGGCGGGCGCCTCGCAGTATTGCGCTTCGAAATTCGGGCTGATCGGCCTCGGCGAGAGTCTTGCGGCGGAGCTGGTGCCGGCGCGGATCCGGGTGAACATGATCTGCCCGGGCAATGTCGACACGCCGATGCTGCGGCAGGTCGCGGACGAGATCGCC
This sequence comes from Alphaproteobacteria bacterium, assembly GCA_044355765.1. Lineage (GTDB taxonomy): Bacteria > Pseudomonadota > Alphaproteobacteria > CACIAM-22H2 > CACIAM-22H2 > CAIOSQ01. Next base: position 10,775 of record JBIKXN010000041.1, on the reverse strand, counting down.
GCGTATCGCGGCCTCGATGCCGCCGCGGTGTGGGAAAGCATGTTCCGCAGCGGCGCTGCGATCCGCCTGGTGCAGCCGGCCGAGGTCGCGGCGGCCTGCGTGTGGCTGTGCGACGCCCGGCTCTCGGCGACGACCGGCGCGACGCTGACCGTCGACGCCGGTGCGATGCTGGGATGACGTTGCGTCGGGGGGAACGAAAGCGGTGAGCGGCGAAACGGCGATCGACACCGACGCAGCGGGCGGGATGCGCAATGCGCATGCGCCGACGCCGTCCGTGTATCCGCCGCCGGAATCCATGCGGCCGACTCTGGTCGGGCGCGACTTCATGGTGTCGGCCGGCCATCCGGTCGTGGCGCAGATCATGTGCGCCGTGCTCGAGGCCGGGGGGACGGCGATCGATGCGGGCGTGGCTGGCGGTATCGCCTCCAACGTCGTCCAGGTCGACATGTGCAATCTCGGTGGCATCGCGCCGATCCTGATCAAGCGCGCGGGCGACAAGACGGTCTGGTCGATCTCTGGCGTCGGGCCGTGGGGACGCGAAGCGACGCTCGAGCGGTTCCGCGCGCGCTACGGCGACGATATTCCGCTCGGGTCCGGGGCATGCGTGGTGCCCGCCGCGCTCGACGCCTGGGTGACCGCGCTCCAGCGTTTCGGCACGCGTTCCTTCGCAGACATGGCCGCGCCGGCGATCGGCTACGCTGCCGAGGGCCTGCCGCTCGACCATCGCACCGCCACCGCGCTGGGCATCATGGGACGCAGCTTCTCGGCCTGGGATTCGTCGCGGGAGATCTATTGGTGGCGTGGCCGTGCGCCGCGCGTGGGCGAGGTGCTGCGCCAGCCCGATCTCGCGCGCACGCTGCAAGGGCTGGCCGCCGCCGAGCGCGGCGCGGCGACGCGCGAGGACGGGCTGGGCCAGGTGCGCGCGGCGTTCTACGAGGGCGAATATGCCGAACGTCTGGTCGCGTTCAACCGGCGCACCGGCGGCTGGCTGAGCCGCGCCGATCTCGCGGAGTACCGCTCGGAGGTCGTGCCTGCCCCCAGCGTCGCCTTCCGCGGCTGGGACGTCCATGCGACGGGGCTGTGGACGCAGGGCCCGGTGATGCTGCAGGCGCTCGGCATCCTCGAGGGTGTCGACCTCGAGGCGATGGGCGCGGGCTCGGCCGACGCGCTGCATTGGGTGATCGAGGCGCTGAAGCTGGGCTTCCTCGACCGCGAGCGTTTCGGTTGCGATCCGCGTTTCGCGCCGGTGCCGGTGGAGGCGCTGCTCGATCCCGCCTATCTCGCGCGGCTGCGCGGCGCGGTGCGCGCGGATCAGGCGCTCATGTCCATCCCGGACGCGGTCCGGCCGGCACGGCCCCGCTTCGACACGACCTATGTCTGCGCGATCGACCGTGCCGGAAACGCGTTCAGCGCCATGCCAAGCGACACGCTGGACGGCTCGCCGATCATCCCCGGGCTCGGCTATGCCGCCTCGTGCCGCGGCGTGCAAAGCCGGTTGGACCCCGCGCATGTCAACGTGCTCGCGCCCGGGAAGCGTCCCCGGATCACGCCGGCGCCGGCGCTGGCGGTGCGCCCGGACGGCGACGAGACGGTCGTCTTCGGCTGTCCGGGCGGCGACGTGATCGTGCAGTCGATGGCGCAGGCCTTCGTCAACCTCGTCGCGCACCGCATGCTGCCGCAGCAGGCGGTCGAGGCGCCGCGCGTATGCACCTTTTCCTTCCCCGGCTCGTTCTTTCCCAATCCCGAGTTTCCCGGCCGCGTCGACATCGAGGCGCGCGTGCCCGCAGCGGTGCGCGACGAGCTGTCGCGCCGCGGCCACAAGCTCTCCATGTGGCCCGACTACGAGTTCGACGCGGGCGCGGTCTCGCTCGCGGGGCGCATCGATCTTGGCGGCGAAGACGGGCCGGTCCTCGCGGGTGCCGCCGATCCGCGCCGCACCGCTTACGCGGCAGGCAGATAGGAGGCGACATGAGCGAAGCGAGAAGCGCGAAGATCGACGCCTGGGGCGTCTCCAGCGAGACCGGCGTGCTGACCGACGTCCTGCTGTGCAAGCCGGACAATTACCGCTGGAACCCGGTCAACCGCGCGTCGCGCGAGACGCTGATGCAGGGGCTCGAACTCGACCTCGCCGCGCTCAAGCTCCAGCATCGCGAGTTCGAGGCCGCGCTCGACGAGGCCGGCGTGCGCCGCCACTACCTCGCGGGCGAATCCCATCTGCCGTATCAGGTGTATACGCGCGACTCCAGCCAGATGACGCCGTGGGGCGTCGTGCATGTGATGCTGCAGGCCGAGACTCGGCGTGGCGAATGGGCGTCGATCATCAGGTTCTACGAGGCCGCGGGCATCCCGGTCTGGAACTGGTGCACGCGCGGCCGGCTCGAGGGCGGCGACATCCATATCGTTCGGCCGGGCGTGCTGCTGATCGGATATTCGGGCGCGCGCAGCGATCTCGAGGGCGCCCGGCAATTCGCCTCCTGGTTCGAGGAGAAGGGATGGCAGGCGAAGCTGGTGCGCTTCTCCGAGCATTTCCTGCATCTCGACACGCTGTTCTGCATGGTCTCCGACCGGCTCGCCGCTGCCTGCCTCGACGTGCTCGAGGACGATGTCGTCGCCTGGCTGCGCGGGCTCGGCCTCGAACTCGTTCCGGTGTCCTACAAGGATGCGTCGCGCGCGGGGTGCAACGTGCTCGCCCTCGGCGCCGACCGGGTCATCTCGCCGCGCGAGAACGCCGACCTGAACGCGCGGCTGCGCGCGCAAGGGATCCGTGTCTACGACCCCGAATACGGCTTGTTCACGCGCGGCGGCGGAAGCGTCCGCTGCACATCCATGGCGCTGCATCGGCGCTGAATTTCCAACCTAACGAACCGAAGAACGGAGGCTCAGATGAACTCGACCCATGCCCGTCGCGATATCCTGAAGGCCGGCGGCCTCGCGCTCGCCGCCGCCGGGCTGCCGCTCGTCGCCGGCTCGCCCGCGCGCGCGCAGGCCGCAGGCGCGACGCTGCGTATCGGCGTCCAGGAGAATTTCGCGAGCCTCGATCCCTATAAGCGGATCGGTCGCCTCGACTACAACGGCGTGATCAACATCTTCGACACGCTGGTCACCTACGGGAAGGACTACGTGCCGAAGCCCATGCTCGCGGAGAGCTGGACGCTGGTGAACCCGACGACCTGGCGCTTCGCCCTGCGCAAGGACGTCATGTTCCACGACGATACCGCCTTCGACGCCGCCGCCGCCAAGTACTCGATCGACAAGGCGCGCGCCGGACAGTTCGGCTCGCAGTTCCGCGCGATCAGCGAGGTGGCCGTCGTCGACGCGTCGACGATCGAGGTCCGCTGCTCCGCGCCGTTCCCGACCATCCTGGTGCAGCTGGCGCAGCAATACGCCTCGATGGTTTCGCCGAAGGCCTACGAGGCGGCGGGCGACAATTTCGGCCGCCAGCCGGTCGGCAGCGGTCCCTTCAAGCTGCAATCCTTCGAGCCCAACCGGCAGCTGGTGCTGTCGCGCAACGAAAAGTACTGGCGCAAGGACGCGCAGGGCCGCGCGATGCCCTATCTGGCCGGCCTGACCTGGCGCGTGATGCCGGATGGCGAGACCGCGTCGCTGGCGCTGCAGAACAACGAGATCGACTTCCTCTATGCCGTGCCGCTGGCCTTCGCCGGCGTGCTCGCGCGCAATGCCAATCTGGTGGTCGACGAGGCGCCCACGGTCGGCTGGGAATACATAATGTTCAACTGCTCGACGGCGCCCTTCGACAACCGGCATCTGCGCCGCGCGCTCCAGCTCGCCGTCGACCGGCAGGCCATCGTCGAAACGGTCTCCTTCGGCCGCGCGCGGCCGGCTTTCGGCCCGATCACGCCGGGATCCTGGGCCTACGACAAGTCGGTCGAGACCGGCGGATTCTATGGCGCGCGCGCGGCGAAGGACGCCGCGCGGCGCGAACTGGCGGCGGCAGGCGTGCCGAACGGCTTCGAGTTCACGCTCGTGCATCCGACATCTTCGACCTTCAACGCCATGGCCCAGGCGCTGCAGGCGCAGCTCGGCGAGATCGGGGTCAAGGTCAACCTGCAGGGCAAGCAGATCGGCGCCGTGCTCGACGACCTCTTCGGCAGCAAGTTCCAGGCCCTGATGATCGACTGGGGCGGCCGCATCGACGAGGCGCTGGTGTTCCCGGCCTTCTTCGGGACCGGCGGCGGCAACAACTTCGGCAAGTACTCCAACCCCGAGGTCGACCGTCTGGTGACTGCGGCGGGCGAGGCGCCGGATATCGCGGCGCGCAGCCTGCTCTATCAGCAGGCGCAGAAGCTGATCACCGAGGATTCCGCGCATGTCTGGCTGACCGTGCCGTCGGAGATCAAGGCCTACACGCGCCGGGTGCGCGGCTTCGTCAATTTCGGCGACTGGAGGCTGCGCGCCGAGACGATAACGCTCGGCTCCTGAACCTGGGTCCGGATCGCCGCGATGTCGGGATTGCTCAAGCGGGCCGTCGACCTGGTCGTCGTCATGCTGTGCGTGGCGACGATGGTCTTCGTCCTGCTGCGGGCGATCCCCGGCGATCCGGTCCTCATCATGGGCGGGCTCGACAATATCGACGCCGCTGCGGTCGAGCGCGCGCGGACCGAGATGGGGCTCGATCGTTCTTTGCCCGAGCAATATGCGATCTGGATCGGTGCGCTGCTGCGCGGCGACCTGGGCGCGAGTCTGCGGTCTGGCAGCCGGGTCGGGACCCTGATCGCCGAGGCCCTGCCGATAACGCTGCAGCTCGGCGGGATGGCGCTCCTGATCGGCCTGGCGATCAGCGTGCCGGCGGGCATCGCGGCGGCGCGCCGGGCCGGCACGGCGCGCGACGCCGGGATCACCGCGCTGGCGATCGTCGGCATCTCGACGCCGCCCTTCGTGATCGCGATGGCGCTGATCTATCTCTTCGCCGTCGTCCTGCAGGCGCTGCCGACCAGCGGCTACGTGCCCTTCGCCGAGGATCCGGTCGCCAATCTGCGCCACATGATCCTGCCCGCGCTGACGCTGGGGCTGGTGGCCGCGGGCGTGCTGGTGCGCATGATGCGCCGCTGCGTGCTCGACGAGCTCGGCGAGGACTATGTCCGGCTCGCGCGCTCCAAGGGCATCCCGGAATCGCAGGTCACGTATCGACATGCGGCGCGCAATGCGATGATCCCGTTCGTGACCATCGTCGGCATCGAGGCCGGGATCCTGCTGTCGGGCGCGGTCATCACCGAGACGCTGTTCGCGGTGCCGGGCCTCGGGCGGCTGATGGTCGACAACATCAACCAGCGCGACTACCCGGTGGTGCAGGGCGCGGTGCTGGTGACCGCGATCATCTATGTCCTGATAAATTCCGGCGTCGACGCGCTCTACGCGATCCTCGATCCGCGCGTCGGCGCGCGGGCGCGGAGCCGCGGGGAATGATCGCGCTCGCGCCCTCAGCGGACCTGCTGCGGCGCATCTTCGCCTCGCCGATGGGCGCGATCGGCGGGGCGCTGCTCGCGACCGTGCTCTGCGCCGCGATCCTCGGACCGCTGGTGGTCGCCGGCGATCCGCTGCGGCAGTTCCTGCGTCCCGACCGCATCTTCCTGCCGCCGGCGTCCGACGCGCTCTTCGGGACCGACAATCTGGGCCGCGACGTGCTGGCGCGCGTGCTCGCCGGCATGCGCCTGTCGCTGGCGCTCGCCACGGCGGCGGTCGCCGTCGGCCTAGCGATCGGCGCCGCGCTCGGGGCCTTCGCCGGGCTGGTCGGCGGCATCGCCGACCGGATCATCGTGCGCGCGATGGATGCGCTGATGGCCTTCCCGGTGCTGATCCTGGCGATCGCCGTCGCGGTGGCCTTCGGTCGCGGTCCGCAGGGCATCGTCGTCGCGGTTGCCTTCGTGAACGTACCGATCTTCGCGCGGTTGGCGCGCAGCCAGACGCTGCGCATCGTGGCCATGCCCTACATGACCGCTGCCGAGATCCTGGGCTGCAGCCTGTGGCGCCGGCTGTGGCGCCACCTGATCCCGAACCTTTTCAATCCGCTGATCGTGCAGGGCACGATCTCGCTGTCCTTCGCGGTGCTGATCGAGGCGGGGCTGTCCTTCCTCGGTCTCGGCGTCCAGGCGCCGCGTCCCGCGCTGGGGCTGATGATCGCCGAGGCGAAGGCGTTCATCGGCATCGCGCCGCATCTCGTGCTGTTCCCGTCGCTCGGCATCGTGGCGATCGTCGTCGCGCTCAACCTGGTGGGGGACGCCTTCGCCGAAGCCACCGACCCGCGGCGCGCCCGCCCATGACAGCTCCGCTGCTGGCCGTCGAGCGGATGACGATCGGACGGCCCGGCGCCCTGCCGGTCGTCGCCGGCATGTCCTTCCGCATCGGCGCCGGCGAGCGGCTGGCGCTGGTCGGCGAATCCGGCTCGGGCAAGACGATGAGCGCGCTCGCCGTCATCGGGCTGCTGCCGGCCGGCTTCCGCGTGACGGGCGGTGCCATCCGCTTCGACGGCGTCGCGGTCGATACCGCCGCACCGGCGATGCGCGCGCGGCGTGGCAAGGACGTAGCGATCGTCTTCCAGGATCCGATGACCTCGCTCAACCCGGTGATGCGCATCGGCGCGCAGATCGTCGAGGCGATCGAGGCGCACGATCCGACGATCGATCGCGCCGCCGCGCGCCGCCGCGCGATCGAACTGCTCGACGCGGTGCGCATCGCCAAGGCCTCCGAGCGCGTCGACGCATATCCGCATGAATTCTCGGGGGGGATGCGCCAGAGGGTCACGATCGCCATCGCGCTCGCCAACCGGCCGCGCCTGCTGATCGCCGACGAGCCGACCACCGCGCTCGACGTCACGACGCAGACCCAGATCCTGGCGCTGATGGACGAGCTGTGCCGCGCGCAGGGCACGGGGCTGCTGCTGATCACCCATGACCTGGGCCTGGCGCAGGCGTGCTGCGATCGCATCTGCGTGCTCTATGGCGGGCGGGTGATGGAGACAGGCCCGATCGCGCGCGTGCTCGCGCGGCCCGATCATCCCTACACCGCGGCGCTGCTGCGCTCGGTGCCGCCCGGCGACCGCGACGTCGAATGGCTGGAGCCGATCGCCGGCGAGCCGCCGCGCATCCAGGCCGACGGCCCGCGCTGCCGCTTCGCGGGCCGCTGCGCGCATCGCTTCGAGCGCTGCCTGTCGGAGGAGCCGATGCCGGTCGCGACCGGTCCGGACGCAATGGCGGCATGCCATCTGCTGCAGCCGTCGGCGGGGCGTGGCCCATGAATGCTTCGGACGCGCCGCCGCTCGAGCTGTCGCAGGTCTCGCTGCGCTATCCCGGCTCCGGCCGCGACGCGCCGCCGGTCGTGCGCGAGGTGTCGCTGCGCTGCGACGCCGGACGCACGCTGGGCCTCGTCGGCGAGTCGGGGTCGGGCAAGACGACGCTCGCGCGCGCCATCTTCGGCATGGTGCCGGCCGCTTCGGGCACGGTGCGCCTCTTCGGTCGCGAATGGACCGAGCTCGACGCCGCGGCGCGCAAGCGCATGCGCCGGCGCGTGCAGATGGTGTTCCAGGATCCCTATGCCTCGCTCAATCCTATGATGACGATCGGCGAAGCGATCGCCGAGCCGCTGGTCGTGCATGGGCTCGGCGACCGGGCGGCGCGCGCGGCGCGGGTCGGCGAGCTGTTCGGCCTCGTCGGCCTGCCGGCGGATTTCGCGTCGCGCTACCCGGCCCAGCTGTCCGGCGGCCAGCGTCAGCGCGTCGCCATCGCCCGCGCGCTGTCGCCGGGGCCAGAGCTGCTGGTCTGCGACGAGCCGGTGTCGGCGCTCGACGTCTCGGTACAGGCCCAGATCCTGAACCTGCTCAAGAGCCTGCAGCAGCGGCTGGGACTGGCGATGCTGTTCATCTCGCACGACCTTGCCGTGATCCGGTTCATCGCGCATGCGATCGCCGTGATCCAGGAGGGCCGTATCGTCGAGCAGGGGCCGCGCGCCCAGGTCCTCGACGCGCCGCGCCATGAGTATACGCGCGCCCTGTTCGCCGCCGGGCTGACGCGCAGCATCGGTGCGGCGGCGGGCGCGGCCCGCATTCCAGACGACCCAGGCCTGGGGAGGACGACGTGACGGACACGACCAGATTGCAGCGCTTCCGGCGCATGGCGACGATGCGCGCCTTCGACGAGGCCTGTCTCGACGCGCTGCGCCGCGGCGAGATCCATGGCGAACTGCATATCGGCTTCGGCCAGGAAGCGGTCGCGGCCGGGATGGCCGAGGCGTTCGAGCCGCTCGACGCGGTGGTCTCGACGCATCGCAACCATTTCCACGCCATCGCCAAGGGCGTCGACATGCGCGCGCTGCTGGCGGAGATCATGGAGAAGGAGACCGGTCTGTGCCGCGGCCGCGGCGGCCACATGCACCCCTTCGATCCGACCACGAATTTCTCGGCGACCGGCATCGTCGGCGCATCGCTGCCGGTGGCGCTCGGCTACGCCTATGGCTATCGCCTGCGCCGCCAGCGCGGCGTCGCCTTCGGAGTGACCGGCGACGGCGGGTCGCATACCGGCGGCTTCCACGAGACGATGGTGATGGCGGGCGCGATGAAACTGCCGCTGGTCGCGGTGGTGGAGAATAATTCGCTGGCGATCTCGGTGTCCTTCGACAAGGTCTCGCCGACGCGCACGATCGCCGAGCGTGCGGCGGCCTATGGCGCGCTGGGCCTGCTCGTCGACGGCACCGATGTCGACGCGGTCGCCGACGCCATGCGCAAGGCCGCCGACCATGCGCGCGGGGGCGGCGGGCCGGCGATCGTCGAAGCCACGTGCCACCGCTTCCGCGGCCATTTCGAGGGCGATCCCGACACCTATCGCGATCGCGACGAGAAGCGGCGCATCCGCGAGCGCTTCGACCCGTTGTCGCTCTACCGCGCGCGCCTGGAGCAGCACGGTGTCGCTGGCGACGCACTGGCGGCGATCGCCGCAGAGGAGACGGGTCGGATGAAGGCGATCCTCGCCGACGTGCGCGGCGACAGGCAGCCGGATCCGTCGACCGCCATGCGCTACAACTTCGCCACGGAGGACGCACGATGAGCGAGACCGCGAACGAGCGCGCCAATCGTACGGTGCCGTCCGTGATCGCGGCGGCGATCGGTCACGAGATGGCGGCCGATCCTGCGGTGCTGGCGCTGGGCGAGGATGTCGGCAGGCTGGGCGGCGTCTTCGGCGCGACCAAGGGATTGCAGGAGCGCTTCGGCGCCGAGCGCGTGTTCGACACGCCGATCGCCGAGATGGCCTTCACCGGCATGGGCGTCGGCCTCGCGATGTCCGGCTTCCGCCCGATCGTCGAGATCATGTTCGTCGATTTCGTGGGGGTCTGCCTCGAACAGGTCTTCAACGCGGCGGCCAAGATCCCGCTGATGTCGGGCGGTCGCCAGAAGATGCCGATCGTCTTCAAGACCGCAGGGGGATGCATCGGTTCCGCGGCCCAGCATTCGCAATGCCTGTGGGGCCTGTTCGCGCATCTGCCCGGCCTGAAGGTCGTCGCGCCGTGCAGCCCGCGCGACCATGCCGGGCTGATGGCAAGCGCGATCCAGTCCGACGATCCGGTCGTCTTCATCGAGCACAAGGCGTTGCTGCTGCGCAAGCTGAAGGAATTCCGCCACAATCCGGACTTCCCGGATTCGCGCTTCGCAATTCCGCTCGGGCGCGCCGAGATCGTGCGTCCGGGCCGCGACGTCACCCTGGCGACGCTGAGCGCCAGCGTCGAGTACGCGCTCGAAGCGGCGGAGATCGTCGCCGCCGAGGGTATCGACGTCGAGGTCGTCGATCTGCGCACGGTCGTGCCGCTCGACGTCGACACGGTGGCGGCGTCGGCTGCCCGCACCGGGCGGCTGCTGGTGGTCGACGAGGATTATCTCAGCTTCGGCCTGTCGGCCGAGTTGGCGATGCGCGTCCTCGAGAAGCTCGGCCCGTCAGCGCTACGCCAGATCTCGCGCCTCGCGGTGCCGGATATCGCGATCCCGGCTGCGCTTTCGCTCGAGCAGGAGATCGTTCCGGGCGCCACCGCGATCGCCGCTCGCCTGCGCCGGATGTCGGGCGGTGCCTGATCCCGCGAATTCCGGGGCTTTCGACGCCGCCGCCTATGTCGACGCGGCCGCGGCGGCTTGCGGCCTGAAGCTGACGCCCGCAATGCGCGCCGGCACGATCGCAAATGTCGAACGTACCCGCGCCTTCGCGCGGTTGCTGGACAACGAGGCGGGGCTGGATCAGGGCGAGCCTGCGCCCGTCTTCGCGCCAAGGGCGCCATGAGCGGACCGGGCGACGCTGACGGGGGCGCCGTCGCGCGCGTCGAGGAGACGCTGCGGCGGATCGAAGCCGCGCGCCATCTCAACGCGGCGACGACGCTGCTCGCAGAGCGCGCTTTGGCGCGTGCCGCGGCGCTCGACCGTGCCGGGGCATCGGGAGCGGCGCCGGGTCCGCTGCAGGGCGTACCCTTCGTCGCGAAGAATCTCTTCGATGTCGCGGGCGTCGTGACTCGCGCGGGATCGGCGGCGACAGCTGGAGATCGCCCCGCGCAGACGGACGCCTTCGCGATCGCCGCGCTGGAGCGCGCGGGCGCCGTGCTGGTCGCGCTGACGAACATGGATGAACTCGCCTATGGCTTCACGGGCGAGAACGGTCCCGACGGCGATACGCTCAATCCGCGCGACGCCTCGCGCATCTCCGGCGGATCGAGTTCGGGTTCCGCCGCGCTGGTCGGTGCCGGGGTCGTCGACCTCGCCCTGGGCAGCGACACCAACGGATCGATCCGCG